>PWFM01000123.1 GCA_003553895.1 Syntrophomonadaceae bacterium
CAGGATAGGTTGCGCATTGAGATGGCCCGCGTCACCGCCATGGTGCAGACCTTGTCTTATAATCCATCGCAGCAGGATTATTCAGAAGTAGCGTCAGAGCAGTTTCTGGTGCCCGACGCATTGTCGATCCATCCGTTCACGCAAGAACAACGCGCGCTGCTTTTGGCACAGGTTGACGACCTTCAGGCATCTCTCGCACAGATTGATGCGCGCGAGGCAGCCAACCGGCGCTCTGAAGATGTCACCGAAGCGAACATTGCCCGCGTGAATGCAGCTCTGGAAATACAGCAAGATCGACTGAACACGTCAGAACAGCTGCTGCAACAGGGGACAACAAGCCGGTCTGCGTTTCTTAACGTTCAGCAGGCATTCACTGAACTAGAGCGTGAACGTGATGCCTACCTTCGTGAGCTTCAGCAAAAAGTAGCAGAGCGGGCCGCACTTGACAGCGAACGGCGGCGGCTTTTTGCAGATATGCGCAGTACGTTGCTTGACAGAAATGCCCAGATTGACTCTCGGCTGGCAACACTTGCCGAGGAAGAACGCGCCGCGCGCCGCCGTGTTGTAGCGAGCACACTCACGGCTCCGGCCTCGGGCATCGTCGATCAGCTCGCAGTCTTTACGATTGGCGGCATAACCGAGGCTGGCGCTGAACTTCTGCGCATTGTCCCGACAGACGTAGAGGTCGAGATTGAAGGGGTCTTCTCCAATCAGGACATCGGATTTATGATGGTTGATCAAAGAGCCAATATCAGGCTCGACGCTTACCCATCAGAACGGTTCGGGTTTGTTCGGGGTGACGTGTCGGATATAGCTGCGGACTCGACGGAGGCCGCTGAGGGCCAGTGGGGCTATATTGTCCGCGTCACTCCGGACCAGGCTTTTATTCAAGCCGGAGCGAACCAGTTTCCACTGCGCCCGGGCATGACCGCCACCATTGATGTGACCACTGATACGCGGCGTCTCATCAGCTATTTTTTGCGCCGATCGTAAGAACGATCCAAGATGCCATGGGAGAGCGGTAAAGGAGGCGTAGGCTGGCAAGTTAATTTTAGAGCTTCATGTGGGCTTTTAAGTAAAAGCTTGCATGAAGCCTCAAGCTAAAGGTTCAACACGGTATTGCTTGATCAAGCGCGTCGGCTGTTGATGTCTGTCGTGATGCGACGTTCAATGCCTTTTCATCCCAAAAACCTTGCAGGGATTTGGCCTCACCTGCAGCCCCAAATGAAGCCAATGTCGGCTATCTTGCGGAGCTTGGATTTGGCGGCTGCGTCGGTAACAGTTTGTTTGGCGACTGGCCGCCTTTCCACTTTGCTACAAATGCATTGCCGCAACGTCACAGTCCGCTCCCCGCCCAACTTGTATGTGGCTGCCCATACAGAAAGTGGGCAGATAAGGCTCAAATCGATCCAGTATTTGGAGTTAACGCGGTGTTATTGATGATGGTATGGTGATGCTGTGTTCAATCAGTTGACCAAGACAAGTTGGAAGTACGGTCCAAGCCGTACTTCTCATTGGTTCCAAAATTACCAAGCAAAGCGTCTACAAATCTAGGGGCGCCTCAGATGTCACCTGTTCGGGTGTGCGGAAAACATGGATTAATTCTTCAGTCACGGCCGGTAGCGAAACATTCTGATCGCTTCCGGTTGCTGTCAGAACTCTGTGCTGATCGGAGCGTACTGGATGAGACGTTAGGGGGCCCTTGCAGCCCTCGCTGTTGCGTTTGTAGCGGTTGGCGGCTCTGTGATGGTGATGCAAAAGCCGGCATCGGCGCAGGGGAACCTGACGCTGGCATCGCCATCGGGGCAAATGCTGGCCAATGATAAAACCGTTTTGCTGGTTGATATCCGCACGCCGGAAGAATGGCAGTAAACTGGGGTGATCTCGGGCGCGCTTTTGGTGACCTATGCGGATGCTGAAAGTTTTCTGCAAACGGTGTCGCCCTATTTGCAGCCGGGGCAAAGCATTGCGTTGATCTGTCGGTCAGGCAACTGGGCGTCCCAAGCGGCGCGGCAGATTGCCGCAAGCGCTGACGTGCCGGTCGTGGACATTGCGGGCGGGATGTTGCGCGTTTTCGGCGAAGGATATCAGCCAGTGGCGCCTTCTGCGGCGCAAGGCTGTATGATTTGCTGACTACGGGGGCTGCTTGAAACCTGACACAGTTCGGCCCTTTGCCGCGGGCCGCACCGTTTTGACCTTGGCAAGGCGGTCGGTACTGGTCAAAAGCCAGTCATGATGCAAAGCCCCTTCCGTTACTTCTGGAACCATTTCCGTTACATTCCGCTGCTGTCTGTACTAACAGTGTCACGTGCCCGCAGGTTTGAGAAACGGTCGCGTGCGCTGGGAAATGCCGTGGGCTTTGTGCTGCGCTGGTTTCCCCCGGCGCGCTGGCGGTTTGAACGTGAAGTCCTCCGCGTTTTCCCCGACATGCCGCATAAGAAACGTGTGCAGCTGGGCCATGCGATGGGGTGCGCCATGGGGCAGACCCTGTTTGAAATCTATCACTGCGCCGAATTTCAGGCACGTCAGGATAAGTTTCACGCCATTGGCCCCGGGC
>PWFM01000007.1 GCA_003553895.1 Syntrophomonadaceae bacterium
ACGAGAAAAAATAAAGTTTATATATTCTGATATCGCTTTTAAAGCTGCCCGGCAGTGTCAATAATCAAAGCCCAGGCGTCGCGGACATGTCTCTCCTGCGTCGTCCTCTGGCCGATGGCCATACGGAGGGCATAGCGACCTTTAAGTGAAGTATGGGTCAAGAAAACCTTTCCGGACCGGTTCACCTTCTCCAGCAAATCGGCATTTAATGCATCCAGTTCCCTTTCATTGAGGCCGTCTTTTTTAAAGCGGAAGCAAACCAGGCTGAACTGGACCGGGGCCATCAATTCAAAGCGGTCGTCTTCCTCCACCCATCCTTTAAAAAGGTTGGCAAGGCGGATGTGTTCCCGGACCATTTCTTTTAGACCTTCCACCCCGTAAGAACGAATCACGAACCAGAGCTTCAAAGCCCGGAAGCGGCGGCCCAACTGGATCCCCCAGTCCCGGTAGTTTTTTACTTCGCTATCCCGTCCGGTTTTAAGGTACTCGGGGTGAATTTCAAAAGTCCGGACCAGCGCTTCTTCATCCCTGACGAAATAAGCTGAACAGTCAAAGTTGGTCAACATCCACTTGTGGGGATTAAAAACGAAGGTATCAAAATATTCAGAGCCGGCCAGCAGTTGTTTCTTTTCCTCCAGCAGGGCCGCGGTCCCCCCGTATGCAGCATCAACGTGGAACCAGAGGCCGTGGCGGCGGCAGATCGGGCCGATCTCGGCCAGAGGATCTACAGCGGTAGAGGAAGTTGTGCCGATAGTGCCGATCACACAGGCCGGCTTAAGGCCCTCTGCCCTGTCTTTTTCAATCGCCTTTTCCAACTCCCCGGGGATCATGGCAAAATTCCGATCGGTGGGAATATGGCGCAAATAGTCGAGGCCATAACCGGCTATTTTAATATCCTTGTCGATACTGGAGTGCCCTTCTTCGGAAGTATAAACGCACAGAGGCAGACGCAGACCGCTGCGGTTGGACTCAAAACCAGTCGCTTTTTCCCGGGCCGTAAGCAGTGCGCAAAGAGTAGCCGTGGATGCTGTGTCCTGGATTACCCCGCTCATAGTCTCGGGCAGACCGATCATACTACCCAGCCACCGCATAACCACTTCTTCCAGTTCGGTCGCAGCCGGCGAAGTCTGCCAGACCATGCACTGCGCCCCAATGCCGGCGGTTAACAGTTCGGCCAGCACCGAAGCGGGGCTGTTGTTGGCCGGAAAATATGCAAACCAGCCCGGATGCTGCCAGTGAGTAATGCCGGGCAAAATGATTTCCCGGAAATCATTGAATATATTATCCATCGGTTCACCGGACGGCGGCGGCTTTTCCGGCAAAGCTGCCCTGATTTCACCCGGTTTAACAGTGGAGCGGACGGGATACTTTTCCACTTCTTCGAAATAGTCTGCCACCCAGTCAATAAACTCGTAACCATGGCGGCGGAAGGTTTCTTTATCCATCAGGATCAGGCCTCCTAAAAAGATTATAGATAGCGGTCCCCATACAGGCAAAAAAGGCGGGGTAGAGCATGGTCAGGGCAATACTGCCCCTCAGGAAAATCTCGACAACGACAAAAAGGGCCACCGTAACCTGGGCCAGGCGAACACGGCGGGTATCAAGCAATTCTTTCCCATTGTCACCGGCAATACGCCGGGTACCCGCCCGGGCCATAAGGATACCGGCTGACAGGGCCAAAACCAGGACGGCGGACCCGGTATAGAGGTCAAAGCCGGGCCTGTAATCAAGCTGCGGGTAATAAAAGGGGACCATAGCCGCAAAAAGGCCCAGGGAGAGAATAGCAAAATATATATGCCTGCGGTTAACGGGTGAGGCTTCAAAGAGAATGCTATCAAGCCAAAAGGCTGCAGCCAGGATCGGCAGGGCAATGACAAAACCGCTGATGAACAAGATCGCTCCCAGGATAATGAGCAGCAGTGCGTCCAGAACGGTGGTCCTGTGCCCGGTCGAAAGGTTTAACATTCTGCTTAAGAGCAGGATAAATAAGAGGGTTGCCAGAGCCGGCGAGCCATAAAGCACAACGGCGCCAAGGGTAAAGGGCAGGGCCGGAAAGGCGGCCCAGTCATGATAGGGATCTATTTCCCGGCTGATGGCCCAGCTGAGGAAAAAAGCAAAAGCAGCGGCGCCGGCCGAACCCAGCGCTTCCAAAAAAGCCTCACCGAGGGTTACCTGATAGATAAAAATCAAGACCAGGACAACCAGGGATAAGAGGACGATCAGGCGGTTGGTAACATGACTGAAGACAAGCGGCCGGCCAAGACCCGTTATCTGGTTAATAGCAATCCTCCCCTTATATCCAGATCCGGTATTACAAACCGCCCTGGCCCGGGCCGGTATGTTTCCGGTCCGATTATATTCACAGCAATTATGGTTGCGCTTCCTGTTTTTCCCTGCTGTAAACAATCCTGCCGCCAACTACCGTTTTATCAACCTGCAAATCAATTATCCGGATAGGATCAACGGTAGTTATATCTTCTGATAAAACTACCAGGTCGGCTAATTTCCCCTCAGCGATACTGCCTTTTTGGTTTTCTTCATAAGTGCAGTAAGCGGAGCCCATGGTATAAATGTAAAGGGCCTCTTCGAGTTTAAGGCGCTGGCCGGGATTCCAGCCCCCCGGTGGATTTCCGTAACGATCCTGCCGGGTTACAGCGGCATGGATGCCTTCCAGGGGCTCATAATTTTCTACAGGGCAATCGGATCCACCGGCCAACCTGATGCCCCGATCAATAAAATCTCTCCAGCAATAAGTCCAGGCTGCCCGTTTTGGGCCAAGGTGCCTGTCAACCAGGGCATAGTCAGACGGAATAAATGAAGGCTGGATATCAGCTATAACTTCCTGTTTTTCAAAGCGATCCAGGATCCTGGGTCCGGCCATCGAGGCATGGATGATCCGGTAGCGGGGATCGGCTTGCGGGTAATTCCTGGCTGCTTCCCGGTAAATTTCCAGGACCATCTTTACAGCCGCATCGCCGATAGCATGGACGGCGCACTGCATCCCCCGTGACGCGGCCATATTAACCAGCTCCTCCACCTCCCCGCGGGCCAGGACCGATACCCCGCAGGTTTCAGGTCTGTCCTCGTAAGGAGCAGAAACCAGGGCCGTTCGGCCGCCGATGGAACCATCGGTCAAAAGCTTAAGGGGGCCGATCTTGAAATGGCTCCCACCCTGTCCGGTCTGATAGCCCTGCGCAAGGAAAGAACTCAAAAGGGCCGGTTCTGGCAGCAGGGCCTGCAGGTTTACCCGCAGGGGCAGTTCCCCTGCCGCTTCAAGTTCCCGGTAGGTATCAATTACCAGCGAGGCAAACTCCCCTCCCACGCTGGCCAGGTCGTCGGTTTGAACCGAAGTCAGCCCGGCGGCAATAAAATCGGCGGCAGCTGATTTTATTAATTTCTTTAGCTTCGCCCTGTCGAGGCAGGGCTGCAAACCGGAAACCAGGCTCATGGCCTTTTCTTCCAGCACCCCGGTCGGCCTGCCCCTGTCATCGACTTCTATACTGCCGCCTTCCACTGTAACAGCACTTCGGTCAATTCCGGCAACCTTCAAAGCGGCGGTATTGACCGACATGATGTGACAGCAGGTGCGTAAAATAGCCACGGGATGCTCCGGGGCGGCCCGGTCCAGGTCTTTGCGGTCAGGCATACTCTGTTCCCTAAACAGGCTCTGATCCCAGCCCCATCCGAAGACCCATTGTCCTGGATCCAGTTCATTCTCTTTGATGAAATCCGCGATAGCCTCGACCAGCTCATCAATACTCCGGCAGCGCCGCAGATCAACTTTTTCAGAAGTTAGAGCACAGCCTACCAGGTGCATGTGGCTATCGTTGAAGCCGGGCACAAGGGCCCGGCCTTTTAAATCAACCAGGGTAGTATGAGGTTTCCGCAGTTCTAAAATATCATTGGCCCTTCCTACAGCCGCAATCATGCTCCCGTTTACAGCCACAGCATCCGCTTCTTCCGCTCTTTCTTCAACGGTGATCACCCGGCCGTTGTAAAATATCAGGTCGCTCAATACTATGTCACTCCCCGCATCAATTAATTACAGTTCAAAAAGCTCGCTATGGATTGCTACCGGTGAAACATTAAGTTGTTTAAGTTCATTTATCACAGCTCTGCTCATGCCCGGAGGGCCGCAAACATAAAAATCTTTGTTATCAATGGTTTCAATATAATTCATAATCATCGGACCCTTAATATGGCCCTTTTCTCCCTGCCAGTCGGGTTGATTGGACATAACCGGAATTACCCGCAGGCCGGGCATTTCTTTCTTCATCAGCTCCAACTCCTCGCGGAAACAGAGGTTTTTCTCGCTGCGGTTGGCCCAAAAAAGAGTAACTTTCTGATCCTGCTTCCGGTCAAACATGTAGCGAAGCATGCTCATAAAAGGAGTTATGCCGATTCCCCCGGCAAAAAAGACCGGCTCCCCTCCGGCGTAATTAAGGAAGCTGAAGATGCCGTAAGGAGCATCGATAAAGGCCCGGTCCCCCGGTTTTGTATTCTTGATAGTGCTGGTGAAATCTCCCAGTTCTTTGGGGGTGATGGAGATGTATTCGGCAGTGGGGCTCGATGAGATAGTAAAAGGATGGGGCGATGAGAGTTCCCCGTTCCTCAAAAGTTGGATGAACATAAACTGGCCCGGCTTATACTCCGGGCGGGGACCTTTAAAAAACAGGCTCCAAATATCTTCCGCTTCCTGCCGGACTTCGACCACTTCAAAAGGATTGCGGCGGACAGCAGCAATCCTTGCCACACGGTAAAACGCCACCGCTAAAAAAAGAAAAGCCAGCAAAAGCAGGTAATAGTAAAGCAGGGAACCCGGCGCGGCATGATAAAGGGCATGGATCATGACCAGGGGAAACAGGACATAATTTACCAGGTGAATATTGCGCCAGGTTTCATAAGCCAGACCAATTTTTTTGTAGGTCGAAGCCACCCCTGCCGTAACCATGAAGCCCAGCAGGCCCAGGATCCCGATCAGGATGAACAGGTTTAAAAAAACTTCGCCAAACTGCAGCAGCTGGAAAGCGATTATGAGCACAGCATGAAGCGTAACCAGGATCAGGCCGGCCCGGCCAAAAACACGATGCCAGCGTAACATGCGGTCCAGCCCGAAACCGCTTTCCAGCGACTTAATTCTCGATACTAAAATAAACTGGACCAGGATAGAGGCCAGCCCCAGCGCAGCCAGGAGCAAGCTGACAAAACGCAGGTAATTTTCACCAAAAAGTCCGACATCCACCCTGAAGAACCAGGCCGCTGCGGCGGCTAATAGAAGTAACGCAGTCAATACCGGCAATCGTTGTATTTTCATTTAATGACCTCCCCGGCAGAACTGTCCCCGATGATCCGGGGCACTCTTTGGCCCTATTTTATAAAAAAGTTATGATAATTACAAACAGCAAAGCATGCGCTAACTGGCGCGAGATTGAAAAAGATCCAATCAAGATGCGCACCCACAGCGGTATTGCTATTTTCATTATTTTTATCTATAGTATATTTAAGAAAGACAAATAATGCCTGTTACTATTTTATTTAATTCGGCCCCAGGACTAAACAGAAACGGAAACAAATAAGTGATCGATAAGAATAAACCGATCCCAAATAAAACTTTACTAACAGTCATCCTGATGCTGGGATGGATATTATATGTGTCCTATCCCAATCCCCTTCATCTTTTCAACAGCATTTCCAGGTTATTAAACCCGCCGGTGATGCCCGTGGCCGTCAGCGACTATGCCCGGGAATTGGATAATAAGACCCCCGTTGAAATTGAACAGTTTGTATACTCCAGGCTGCCCTACAGCTACGATTGGGAAGTTTACAGCATGCCCTGGTATTTCCCGAGCCTGGACGAAGCCCTGGAAAAGGGGACCGGCGATTGCAAGGCGCGTTACTTGCTGTTTGCTTCCCTGCTGGAAGAACTGAATATCCCCTACCGGAAAAATGTGTCATTAACGCACATCTGGGCCGATTATGAAGGAAAACCACATAGCGCCCTGGAAAATGCCGGTGAAGCGATGGTCGTGATCGACGAACAAGGAAAACTGAGGGTCTCCAGACCTGAACCGGATCTGTCCAGGGCCTGGCGCAGTTTCAGGCAGGGGTTCTGGGAAGCAATGCCCGGCAGCAGAAAATATCTGCTTTTTAGCGGCTTCCCGGTCATCCACATTCTGTTTTACCTGCCCTGGTTAAACCAATCACAGCATCTGCCGGCGCTCGGCGCCGGTTTGCCTGCCGGTCTAAAGCAAAAAGCCGCCCCCGGTTTGCCCACTCCCGCAGGTAAAGTAGCCGTATTATCATTCTTAAGCCTTTCACCATCAATCCGGTCCATTATTGCCCGCCTGTTTAATTGATAGCGCGATACGGCCGCGTTCCCGATCGATGGAAAGTATTTTCACCGACACCACCGCTTCGATCTGCAGAACTTCAAGGGGATGCTTAATAAAACGATCGGCTATTTCAGAGATGTGGACCAGGCCGTCCTGGTGAACCCCGATATCTACAAATGCGCCAAAATCGACAATGTTGCGGACGATACCCTGGAGGGTCATGCCAGGCTTCAGGTGCTCGAGTTCTGTTACCGATTGCAAAAAAACCGGGCGCGGCAGGTCTTCCCGGGGATCGCGGCCCGGCTTGCGGAATTCTTCCAGGATATCATTTACCGTCGGCGCTCCCGCTTCTAAACGGCGAGCTAAAGCAGCCACATCTTCACTGTCAGGTGCAGGCACCGCTCCGGGGCGCCCAAGTTCTTCTGGTTTGATATCTAAATCAGCCATGATTCTCCCTGCCAGCTCATAAGATTCGGGGTGCACCGCGCTTCTTTCCAGGTAGTTTCCGCTATCGGGAAGGCGAAGGAATCCGGCGCACTGCTTAAAAACTTTCGGCCCCAGCCCGGGAATTTCCAGCAGTTGCTCCCGGTTCTGGAAAGTGCCTAGATCGTTCCTCTGGGCTACAATTTTTACCGCCACTGAAGAATTTATGCCGGCAACATAAGAAAGCAGAGCCGCTGAAGCGCTGTTTAAATCTACCCCGACACTGTTGACACAGCTTTCCACCGTCCCCGCCAGGGCTGAATCAAGTTCTTTAGGCGGCATGTCGTGCTGGTACTGGCCTACCCCAATCGCCTTAGGATCGATTTTAACCAGTTCGGCCAGGGGATCCTGGAGCCGGCGGGCAATAGAAACAGCGCTTCTTTCGGCTACATCCAGGTTGGGGAACTCTTTTTTAGCCGCGGGGGATGCTGAATAAACACTGGCCCCGGCTTCATTGACAATAGTATATTCCACATCCAGAGCGTGATCTTTAATCAGGTCGGCCACAAACGTTTCACTTTCCCTTGAAGCAGTCCCATTACCGATCGCTATACAGTCAATGCGGTATTTTTCCAGCAGCCCAAGCACTTTACGGGATGCCCCTTCTTTGTCATTGCGGGGCGCGGTTGGAAAAACAGCTTCCGTTTCCAATAGTTCTCCGGTTTCAGAAACACAGGCCAGCTTACAACCAGTGCGGTAACCGGGGTCCCAGCCCATCACCCGGCGGTGACGCACCGGTGGGACGAGCAGCCTCTTTTTAAGGTTTTCCTTGAATACTGTCAGCGCTCCTTCCACTGCTTTATCTAAAAACTCCTGCCAGGTTTCCCTTTCCAGGGAATGATGGATCAGGCGCCGGTAACTGTCGGTGGAAGCTGATTCAATGATGCGCCGGCAGGAAGGAACATGTTTCTCAGTAATATAGCGTTCCAGGATGACAGGAAGGGTTTCTGCTTCCGTAACGGACACTTTCAGCTCAAGGACCTTTTCTTTGACCCCCCTGTTTATTGCCAGAACCCGGTGCCCTTTAATCTTGGCCAGTGGTTCCCTGTAGCCATTGTAATCGTCGTAAATATCAACAGATGCGTCTTTTTTCTTTTTAACTTCAACATCGCCCCTGCCGCGATAAATTTTCCGCAGCGCTTTACGCACCACGGCATCATCGGAAATCATTTCTGCTATGATATCAGAAGCGCCCTGGAGGACGGCCGCGGTATCAGGCAGATCACTGTCAGGATCAATGTATTGCCGTGCTTCTTGTTCTGGATCCACCCTGCCCTCAAGGATAGCAAGGGCCGGCGGTTCAAGCCCTTTTTCGCGGGCTGCAGAAGCCCTGGTCCTCTTCTTGGGCCGAAAGGGGCGGTAAAGATCGTCCAGTTCAGTTACCGTGGCTGCTTTTTGAATCTGCAGCTTAATCTCATCTGTTAAGGCGCCCTGCTCTTCAATCAGGCGCAGGACTTCCTCTCGCCTTTTTTCCAGGTTGCGATAACCGTTCAACTTATCTTCAAGAAGTCGGACCTGTTCATCTGTTAACCCGCCGGTCATTTCCTTGCGATAGCGGGCAATAAAAGGGACTGTATTCCCTTCATCGAGCAGGGCCGCGGTTTGGACCACCTGATTTTCCGAAATCTTAAGTTCACTGCTTAACCGTTTATAAATCTGTTCCTGCATTTACACACTTCTCCCATTCTATCGGTTAATTCCTGCGGGACAAATAAAGGTGGCAAATAGTTGGCCGGCTTAGCCTTTAGGTTTCTGTAAAGAAAGGCCTTCCCGGCAAAGCGGACAATCTTCCGGCGCAAAAGACTCGATCTCTAATGACAGGAGAGCCTGCATGGGTACGCCAAAATCCACATTTCCAGAAGTGCGGTCGATTAAGACTGAAACTCCTGTTATTTCTGAGCCGATCCGGTTCAAGAGGTCTATCACCTTCCGGACTGATCCGCCGGTGCTAACCGCATCTTCCACAACCAGAACCTTTTCACCCGCTTTAATCTGAAACCCGCGCCGGAGAACCATTTCCCCTCCATCCGTCCGTTCCGCAAAAAGAGCTCTGGCGCCAAGGGCCCGGGCCGTTTCATAAGCAAGAATTACCCCGCCCATAGCCGGTCCGATCACGGTATCGATTTGCCTGTTTTGAAAGGGTTCCGCCATCAAGCGGCAGAATTTTTCAGCGTGCTGCGGATACTGCAGTAGTTGAGAGCACTGCAGAAAACAACCGCTGTGCCGGCCCGAGGTGAGCAGGAAATGGCCCTCCATGATCACTCCGGTTTGTTTCAACAGTTCGATCAAGTCGGCTTCGTTATAGTTATGGTTGGTATTCATGATATCTACTCCTTCCACTCCGGATAACAATATCTAAGGGTTGATGCCCATTTCCGCCAGGATATTGCGGGCCGCCACAAAGGGATCCGGCGCCCTCATCACCGGCCTGCCGACCACCAGGTAATCCCCACCGGACCGGATCACTCCGGCCGGAGTGGCAATCCTGGACTGATCGCCGGCATCTTCTCCAGGGGGCCTGACTCCCGGGGTAACAGTAATAAAATTATCCGGGACCTGCTCTTTAACCGGATCAATTTCGAGCGGCGAGCAGACCACTCCGTCCAGGCCACATTCTTTGCTTAACCGGGCCAAACGAACCACCCGGTCGGCGGCGCTGCCAACACACCCCGTTTCAATCATCTCCCTGTCGTCCATGCTGGTAAGCACAGTCACTGCGACAAGAAGGGGTTTTGGGGTCAAACCTTCCAGCGCTTCCCGGGCGGCGGCAAGCATTTTCCTGCCCCCGGCAGCATGGACATTAATCATCCAGACCTTTAGCGAGGCCGCTGAACGAACCGCGGCAGCCACCGTGTTGGGTATGTCGTGGAATTTCAGGTCCAGGAATATCTGAGAGCGCCCGGCCAGGTCTTTAACCAGGGGCGGACCGCCGGCTAAAAACAGCTCCAGCCCCACTTTGAAGCCGACTCCAAGCGGAGAGAGCATCTCCACCAGTTCCCGGGCCCGGCCCGGGTCGGAAACATCAAGGGCTACAATAAGCTGACCGGGAGATACTTCTTTGCCTCCGCCGGGGCCGTGTTTCGGGTTGTGCTTGTCCGTCATTTTTTTATCCCTTCTTAAATCTTTATCTCTTTCTTAAAGAGGAGCCGTTTATATAGCCGGGACACTCCATAATTATCTAGATATCTTGTCACTGATCATCATTTGCCTTTTAATAATGATCAACTCGATCCGGGCTGTTCATAACACCTTTAAATTTTACCCGGGCAGGAGAGGCAAAAAGCAATTACTTGCCCTGTTCCTGCAGGGTGCGGGCGATCCCTTCAATTTCACTCAGCGTGTAGATCCCTTCTTCCTTCATGTACTCAATCAAGCCGGCTATAATTCGCGAAGGCAGCCCGGGTTCGTAAAAAAAACCCGTGCCCACGGCTACAGCGCGGGCCCCGGCCATGATAAACTGGAGGGCATCATCGGCTGAGACAATCCCCCCCATGCCCAGAATGGGGATTTTTACTGCTTCAGCAGCCTGCCAGACCATTTTCAGGGCTACAGGTTTAATAGCCGGACCGGATAGGCCGCCGAAAACATTGCCCAGCAGGGGTTTTTTTTGCCCGGTATCGATCAGCATCCCGGACAGGGTATTAATAAGGGAGATCCCGTCTGCGCCCGCTTCTTCGGCAGCCCGGGCGATCACCCCGATATCGGTGACATTAGGGGACAGCTTGACCAGAAGGGGCAAATTTGTTTCGCGCCGAACGGCCGTTACTACCAGGCTGGTAGCTTTTGGATCGGTTCCGAAAGCCATGCCTCCCGCTTTAACATTCGGGCAGGAAATATTCAGCTCCAAACCATCAATCCCTTCCACTCCTGCAAGGCCCGAAGCCACCCCGGCATATTCTTCGACAGTACAGCCAACCACATTGACAAGCAAGCGCGGACCGGCTTCCCGCAGGGAAGGCAGGTGATATTCGAGAAAATCTTTTAACCCGGGGTTCTGCAGGCCCACAGCATTAAGCATTCCAGAAGAAACCTCCGTCACCCGGGGCGACGGATTTCCCTCCCACGGTTCCAGGGAAACACCCTTGACTATAATTCCGCCCAGATCTTTAAAGCTTCCCAGTTCCCGGTATTCGTGCCCGTAACCAAATGGGCCCGAGGCGGCCAGGATCGGGTTGTCAAGTTTAATACCGCAAAGGTTCACTGCCAGGTTTATATCCATCGGCAGGCCCGGTTCATTCATCAAAAATAACCTCCTCTGCCGAAAATACAGGCCCGTCCCGGCAAACCCGTTTGTATCCGCCGGTGGTAGCCACAGCGCAGCCAAGACAGGCCCCGATTCCGCAGGCCATCCGTTCTTCCAGGGAGAACCAGGCTTTAATGCCCGCCTGCAGGCAAATCTCTTTTACGGCCGCCAGCATCGGCCGGGGTCCGCAGGCAAAAACCGCTTCCGCTCCTTCAATCCGGTTAAGCAGGAGATCGGCGGCAGTGCCCATTTCTCCCCGGCTGCCGTCATCCGTAGCCTCTATGATGCTCAATCCCGGAAAATCAAGGTCGGCATGCGGACAAACAAGCCGGCTTGCTGTCTGCGCACAGTACAGCAAGGTCCGCGGGACATCGGCCGAAGCAGCCAGGAAGGCCAGCGGCGCAATACCAGCCCCGCCTGCTACCAGCAGAGAGCCGGCTGGCGGTACCGGAAAGCCTTTCCCCAGCGGCCCCAGAAGTTCCAGGGCAGCACCGGTTCCGGTTTTTGCCAGCAGGCCGGTTCCCTTGCCCTTAATCTCGATAAGAAGGTCCAGTTCGCCGGTTACTGAATCAGCCCTGTAGATGCTAAAAGGCCGGGGCAGCATGTTTTCATGCTCCGAAGGCATGAAAACATGGACAAACTGACCCGGTTCGGCCAACCGGGCCACACC
>PWFM01000103.1 GCA_003553895.1 Syntrophomonadaceae bacterium
GCTTATCACCTCCGTAAGGATCAGCCTGAAACGGCTTCGGTACTGCAAAAAATCAAAGAAATGGAGCATTATGGTTACCAGTTTGAAGGCGCCGAAGGATCTTTCGAACTGCTGGTCTTGAAAATGATGAAAGCCTACCGCCCTCTTTTCAAACTGGAAGGGTTCAGGATGATTATTGAAAAGAGGGAGGACGGCCAGCTCTATTCGGAAGCGACAATTAAAGTGCGGGTTGGCGATGTGCAGGTTCATACCGCAGCTGAAGGAAACGGCCCCGTAAATGCCCTGGACAATGCCCTGCGCAAAGCCCTGGAAGAAGTTTACCCGGACCTGAAAAAGTTCAAGCTTACCGACTTCAAGGTGCGGGTTATCGACGGGGTTGACGGCACCGGGGCCCAGGTCAGGGTGCTTATTGAAACCAGGGACGATCAAAAAAGCTGGGGCACAGTAGGGGTCTCTCCCAATGTTATCGAAGCCAGCTGGATTGCCCTGGTGGACAGCCTGGAATACGGCTTGATCTGCCGTAAGCTTCCCGAATATAAAGAAGCCCAGGATGTTTTGGCAAAACTTAAAAAGGGCCAGGCCTGAAAAGTTCATCGGCCCTAATCCGGTATATTTGATATCGCTTTTTTTTGTGATGTTTTCCCGGACCCTGATTGCGGTCCGGTTATTATTGTTTAGCGCAGCCCGCTTCTATCATAATGATGAGGTGCCTTTAAGATGAAAACAGCGGAGCAGGAAAATCTTTTTTATCTCAATGCCTTAAACTGCCTCCCTTTCCTGGGCCCCAGACGTATTACGGCCCTGGCTGAACATTTCGCATCGCCAAGAAAAGCCTGGGAAGCTTCCGAGGAAGAATTACGGTCGGTTGAAAGCCTGCATAGTTTTGCAGGCAGGTTGGTCCGGGAACGAGAAAAACTAGACCCTGAGCTGGAGTGGGAACGCCTCGAAAAAAGCGGCCTTAACTGCCTGGGTGTAGATTCTTCAGCATACCCGCCCCTGTTGAGGCAGCTCTCCTGTCCGCCGCCGGTCCTTTATTGCCGTGGACACTTGGATTTAGAAGACAGCCCCGCGGTTGCCATTGTCGGAAGCAGGCGTTCCACCTTCTATGGCAAAGAAGTGGCCCACCGCCTGGCCGGTGAATTGTCCTCAGCCGGAGTCAGTATTATCAGTGGTATGGCTCTGGGCATTGATACGGCTGCTCACAGGGGCTGCCTGGACCATAACGGCTATACCGTGGCCGTCCTGGGCTGCGGGCTCGATCACTGTTATCCGCCCGGCAATTCTGATTTAATGGAGCAAATTGCTGCAGCGGGCGCCGTGATCAGCGAATTTCCCCTGGGAACAAAGCCTTTGCCCGGCCATTTTCCCCAGCGCAACCGCATTATCAGCGGGATCTCCCTGGGAACGGTTGTAGTAGAGGCTACAGCTAAAAGTGGCTCATTGATCACGGCGGATATGGCCCTGGAACAGAACCGGGAAGTATTTGCCGTTCCCGGAAACATAGGCAGCCCGTACAGCCGCGGCTGTCATCAACTGATCAAAGAAGGAGCACACCTGGTCGAATCAGCGGCTGATATACTAAAAGAAATCTTGGTTGAGCAGCCTGCAGAAGAACAGCTATCTTTACAAACAGCCGGTTTAGATTTCTCCGGGGCAGAAAAAGCGCTGCTGGCTATAATACCTTACCAGCCCATGCATATCGATGATATTGTCCAGGCCAGCAAAAGCCCGGCTTCTGAAGTAATCACCCCCCTTCTTTCACTAGAATTAAAGCAAGCTGTCCGCCAAACACCGGGTAAATATTTTTGCCGAATTTGACAGGTATGTTAAAATACCTTGCGGAGAGATGATTTGCCAAATCCTTTTTTGATTTGTAAGGAGCGTTAAAAAATGAACCTGGTCATAGTAGAGTCTCCGACCAAAGCCCGGACCATAAAAAAGTTTCTTAGTAAGAATTACCAGGTGCTAGCTACTCAGGGGCACCTGATCGATTTGCCTAAAAGTAAGCTGGGCGTTGATATCGAAAATGATTTTGCC
Source organism: Syntrophomonadaceae bacterium (assembly GCA_003553895.1). GTDB lineage: Bacteria > Bacillota > Dethiobacteria > DTU022 > DTU022 > B1SED10-74M. The sequence continues at coordinate 2,038 of PWFM01000103.1, forward strand.
CCTAAATATATAACGATCAGGGGTAAGGGCAAAATTTTGAAAGAATTAAAAGACAAAGCTAAAAAAGCGAAGAAAGTATTCCTGGCCGCCGACCCCGACCGCGAAGGGGAGGCTATCTGCTGGCATATCAGCAGGGCCTTGAATCTCGACCAGAGCATGCCCCACCGGGTTGAGTTTAATGAGATTACCAAAGAAAGAGTTAAAGAATCATTTAAAAACCCCCGTTTGCTAGAAGACAATAAAGTTGATGCCCAGCAGGCCAGGCGCATTCTCGATCGCCTGGTTGGTTACTCGATCAGCCCCCTGTTATGGCGCAAGGTCAGAAGTGGCCTCAGCGCCGGGAGGGTCCAGTCGGTGGCTGTTCGATTGATCTGTGACCGGGAAGAAGAGATTAGCAATTTTGAACCCCAGGAATACTGGAGCCTGCAAGCCCACCTCAGGGAAGAAAAGGACAAAAATCGTTTTAAAGCAAGCCTGGAGCGCCACAACAAGAAAAAAATCGAACTGAAAAACAAAACCGAAACGGATAGAGTTATAGATGCCGTCGGCGGCGAAAAGTTTATTGTTGAAAAGATAAGCCGCAGCAGGCGAAAAAGAAAACCTTACGCCCCTTTTACCACCAGCAGCCTCCAACAGGAAGCTTCCGCTAAACTCGGCTTTACCAGCCGCAAAACGATGAGTATAGCGCAGCAATTATACGAGGGGGTCAGTATCGGCTCGGGAGAAACAGTCGGCCTGGTCCCCTACATCAGGACTGATTCTACCAGAATATCTGCTGAGGCCCAAGCCGAGGCTCGTTCCCTGATCTCTGATAAGTACGGAGCGGATTATTTGCCAGATAAACCACCATACTATAAATCCGGTAAGGGAGCCCAGGAAGCCCACGAGGCCATCCGTCCCACCTCGATAATGCGGGAACCCACCATGATTAAAAAGCATCTGAGTAGAGACCAGAACCGCCTTTATAAATTGATTTGGAATCGCATCGTAGCCAGCCAGATGAACCCTGCGGTTTATGATCAGGTCCGGGTTAATATCGGGGCCGGAGAATACAGCTTCAAAGCCACCGGTTCGACCCTGCGGTTTCCCGGTTTCCTGGTCTTATACCAGGTGGATGATGCGGAAAAAGACACTTTGCTGCCGGATCTGGAAGAAGGGCAGGAACTGACCCTGCTGGAACTGGTTCCTGAACAACATTTTACCAAGCCACCGCCCCGTTATAATGAAGCTTCCCTGATTAAGACCCTTGAGGAAAAGGGCATCGGACGGCCCAGCACTTACAGCCCGATCATAGAAACGATCCAGAGCAGGGGTTACGTAATAAAGGAGAACAAAGCATTTATACCGACGGAGATCGGCTTTGTTGTAGTCGAATTAATGATTAATTATTTTCCAGAGGTAATCGATATAGACTTTACAGCCAGGATGGAGCGTCGACTGGATGATATCGAAGAAGGAAAAGAACAGAGCCTGCAGGTGCTGAATGATTTTTACCACGGCTATTTTAAAGAGCGCCTGGAAGAAGCCGATAAAAAAATTGAAAAAGTCGAACTTACCCCCGAAGTAAGCGAGGAAACCTGTCCGCACTGTGGAGAAAACCTGGTTTACAAACATGGTCGCTTCGGGCAGTTCCTGGCTTGCCCATCTTACCCTGATTGCAAGTACACCAAGAAGGTTTTAAAAGAAACCGGCGTAACCTGTCCCGCTGACGGGGGCATGATTGTGGAGCGGCGGACCAAGAAAGGCAGAACTTTTTACGGCTGCAATAATTACCCGGAATGCACTTACTCCCTCTGGGACAGGCCCCTGCCTGAGGATTGCCCACTTTGCGGTTCAATCATGACTGAAGCCAGGAAGGGCAAGAGAAAAATTAAACGCTGTTCAAATAAAGACTGCGCTAACGAGGAGCAACCGGCAAGAAAAAAGGTCACAGCTTCCCGCTAAACTATTTAAGAATTGAATAGGTGGAATTTTTTTAAAAACAAGCAAAATTGCTTGCATTGGACGAATAGTTATGTTAGGATAATATTGGTGTTGCGTTGTGAAAATAAATTATAGTCTTGATCGTTTTTTAAGATATTTAAATGTGAACAAAAACGCTTCACCTTTGACCCTGCAAGCTTACCGGAATGATTTGCTCCAGTTTTTAGGATTGGAGGCCAAAAACCAGGCTGAGTTGAATGAGGTAGATCACCTGACCATAAGGCGTTATCTTGCCTGGCTTAAAGCAGGGGGTTATTCGCGTCGATCAATTGCCCGCAAGTTATCTGCGACGCGTTCTTTTTTGTTCTTTTTACAAAAAGAAGGGGTGGTTGAAAGCGGGAAATGGTCGGCGGTAAACCGTCCCAAAATCGAGAAAACGCTGCCCCGCTTTCTTTACCGGCATGAAGTTGTCGCCCTGTTGGAGGCACCAGACGAGCGCACAACCCTGGGATTTCGAGACAGGACCTTGCTGGAGTTGATCTATGCTTCCGGGCTCAGAGTCAGTGAGCTGGTTAATTTGAAACTGTCTTCACTGCAGCTCGAAGAGAGGCTGGTGAAAGTGCTGGGCAAAGGGAGCAAGGAACGTCTGGTTCCCGTAGGTACCGTTGCGGCGGGATTGATCAAAGAATACCTGGAAAAAGTCAGGCCGGTTCTGGCCGCCAAGAATAAAGAAAGCCGGGTTTATGAAGAATTGTTCTTAAACAAGTGGGGAGCTCCACTGAGCGATCGCGGAGTGCGCTATATATTTCGCAAATACATTCAGCAAGTATCTCATAAAGATGGGATCAGCCCTCATTCACTGCGGCACTCATTTGCCACCCATTTGCTTGAAGGCGGGGCTGATTTAAGGGTGGTCCAGGAAATGCTCGGGCATGTCAGTATCTCGACAACCCAGGTTTATACTCACATTACCAGGGAGCGGTTGAGCGAAGTTTATCATTCCGCTTTCCCCCGGAAATAGTCGCAAAGGCGGTAGAAGAATGTACGAAGGAACAACCATAGTAGCGGTAAAAATTGATGACAGGGTGGCCGTGGCCGGGGACGGGCAGGTTACCTTTGGCAACAGCACCATCGTCAAACATGGCGCCCGCAAGGTTCGTCGCCTTTACGAAGGAAAAGTTATTGCCGGTTTTGCGGGAGCGGTGGCGGATTCATTGACTCTATGTGAAAAACTGGAAGGCAAACTGGAAACCTACCAGGGCAATCTTTTACGGGCTGCAGTAGAGTTGGCTAAAGAATGGCGGACAGACCGGGTTTTGAGGAGGCTGGAAGCTTTAATGGTAGCCGCTAGCAGCGATGCGATTTTACTCATATCCGGCACCGGGGAAGTTATCGAACCCGACGACGGCATTGCCGCCGTAGGATCGGGAGCTCCTTATGCCCAGGCTGCAGCCAAGGCTATGATTCGCAATGCTGAAATGCCTCCGGTTAAGATTGCGGAAGAGGCCCTGAAAATCGCTTCCGAAATCTGTGTTTATACTAATGACAAGATTGTTGTTGAAGAACTTTAGAAGGGTTTGATGCTCTTATATGTCAAGAGAAGAACTTACTCCAAGTGAGATAGTCAATGAACTTAACCGTTTTATAATCGGCCAGACGGACGCAAAGCGCTGTGTTGCGGTAGCCCTGCGCAACAGGTACAGGCGTCAAAAGCTCGATCAAGAGCTGCAGGAAGAAATAATACCCAAAAACATTATCATGATCGGTCCGACCGGGGTGGGGAAAACTGAACTGGCCAGACGCCTGGCCCGCCTGGTAAACGCGCCTTTTGTTAAAGTGGAAGCGACCAAGTTCACCGAGGTCGGATATATAGGCCGCGATGTGGAATCGATGGTTAGGGACCTGGTGGAGACATCTGTTCGGATTGTTCAGAACGAACGGATGCTGGAAGTGAAAGATAAGGCTACAAAAAATGCCAATGACAAGCTGGTTGATATTATCGCCCCCCTGCCCAAAAAGAAGAGTAAATCTGCCAATCCGCTCGGATTTCTTTTCCAGGCCGCTCCGGCCCAGGAAGAAACTGCGGCCGGCACGGAAGAAGAGAGCTTTGCGGAAAGAATGCAAAGGGCAAGGGAAGAACAACGTAAAGTCAGGGAAAGGCTGCTTAACGGCGAACTGGAAGATCAGTTAGTAGAAATCGAAGTTGAGGAACGAAAACAGCCCATCGGCGATCTGTTCAGCGGACAGGGTATGGAAGAGATGGGTATTAACCTGCAAGATATGCTGGGCAACTTGATGCCGCCCAAGAAAAAAAAGCGCCGGATGCCGGTCAAGGAAGCCAGGCCCATTCTTGAACAGGAAGAAGCGCAGCGTTTAATTGATATGGATGCCGTAACCTGTGAAGCTTTGCAAAGAGCAGAGCAGTTGGGAATTATATTTCTTGACGAAATTGACAAAATTGCCGGTAAAGATTATCATGGATCTGGTCCGGATGTTTCACGAGAAGGGGTTCAACGCGACATCCTGCCCATTGTTGAAGGTTCGACGGTTGTTACCAAGTACGGTTCTGTAAAGACTGATCATATTCTATTTATTGCGGCCGGAGCATTTCATATGACCAAGCCTTCGGACCTGATACCTGAATTGCAGGGTAGGTTCCCGATCCGGGTTGAGCTTAACAGCCTGACTGAAGAGAACTTTAAGCAGATTCTCACCGAGCCAAACAACGCGTTAATCAAACAGTACAAATCGCTATTGGAAACGGAAGGGGTGAAGTTGACTTTTACGAATGAAGCTATTGAAGAAGTAGCCAAAACAGCCTGCTTATTAAACCAGGAAATGGAAAATATTGGAGCAAGACGATTGCATACAATAATGGAGAAAGTTCTTGAAGATCTCTCCTTTGATTTGCCAAACCAGGTTGATGCTCAGGAAGTAGAAGTAGATCGGGAATACGTGCAGAGCAAACTGCATAAGGTCGTTAAAGATAAAGATTTAAGTAAATACATTCTATAAAATATAATTTCATGAAGAAAGGTGGTTGGTAGACGTGATTTCTTCTCCGTTGCTTGAGAAAACTCGTCGCATAAACAAAATCTTACAGAAAAGCGCAGGGCAGCGCGTCGATTTTAAGGATGTAGCAGAAGTCCTTAAAAATGTAATTCACGCCAATGTTTACATTGCCTCCAGGCAGGGTAAAATATTGGGCTGGTCCCTGGTGGACGAATTTGAGTGTGAATTGATGGTTGATAATGTGCTGCAGGAAGGGGTATTTCCCGAAGATTATAACCGGTTTTTGCTGAAAGAAGATGAGTCCAGGGTAAATTTAAGGCAAAAGTCTAACGACTGTGTTTTCCTGGATTCGGAAAGGTGCCTTTTTGCCAATAAGATTACTACAGTGATCCCCATTCTTGGTGGTGGCGAGCGGCTGGGCACTTTACTGCTGGCCCGTTTTAACGAGCTGTTTGATGCTGAAGACCTGATTTTAGCCGAAACCGGGGCAACCGTTGTCGGTATGGAGATCCTGCGGTCCAAATCAGCCGAAGTTGAAGAGGAGGCCCGCAACAAGGCGGTTGTCCAGCTGGCAGTGGCAACGCTTTCCTACTCTGAATTGGAGGCAGTTGAGCATATCTTTGAAGAACTCGGCGGCAATGAAGGCCTCCTGGTAGCCAGTAAAATTGCCGATCAACTGGGGATTACCCGCTCCGTAATTGTCAATGCTTTGCGCAAGTTTGAAAGCGCCGGGGTAATCGAGTCCCGCTCTCTGGGGATGAAAGGCACCTATATCAAGGTTCTGAACCCGTTCCTTCTGGATTACCTGCAAAAGAAGTCTAAACCTTACTAAGGCCAAATATTGAGTGCTTGATTAAAAACAGGCAGCCCGGCTTAAAGGGCTGCCTGTTTTAATTAACGGTACGCCCTGTTTTTTTGCGTGCCTGAAAAAGGATTTTTGTTTTTTTTGGGAAATATACTTTTAACACGTTTTTGCATTTATCATCCCTAAAACCATTTAATGGCCAGGAGGAGTAATGATGATCAGAAGATTACAGGAAGAAACAAGCGAAACAATCCCGAACATAATTAGCGCCCCCGATGATTCTGTCGAGCATATTCCCTTGCTGACCCGGATCCGCCGGGCGGCCGAAGGCTCAAATACTATTACTTTTGTAGGCAGTGCTGCAGGTGATAACGAGGATGGCGATGTTACCCTGACCTGGAAGCAGCTGCATGAAGACGCATTATCGATGGCAGCTTCCCTGCAGCAAAAAGGCATAAACCCGGGTGATCATATCGCCCTGCTCGGGCCGACTACCCGCAACCTGGTTACCGCAATTCAGGCTGTTTGGCTGGCCGGGGCCAGTGTTAGCATGCTGCCTATCCCGATGCGTTTCAGTTCCGTAGAAGAGTTTGCCAACCAGACCAGGACCTTGATGCGGCATGGTGATATCAGGATGCTGTTATTGGATCCCAACCTGGCGGCCTACCAGGAACCGCAGGAAGGCGATCCTCCCATAGTGCTCCTTAACGAACTCGAACCAGGCTCCGGCAAACCTACTGCCGAGGATTATCAGCCGGTTGCCGACGATCCCGAAAGACTGGCGGTTCTGCAGTTTACTTCCGGTTCTACCGCCGATCCAAAAGGGGTCATGCTGCCGCATAACATACTCAGCAATAATGTCAATGGCATGATTGAAGCGGCCAGGATAGTCAAAGATGACATCTTCGTTTCCTGGTTACCCCTTTATCATGACATGGGTTTAATCGGCCTTCTGACCGTTCCCATGGCCATCGGTTGTTCCCTGGTCTTGGCCGCGCCTCAGGATTTCCTGTCCCGCCCGGCAGATTGGATGCGCTGGCTTAACAACTATAGAGGCACTGTAACCTCAGGACCAAATTTCTCATGGGTGCTGGCCACCAGGGCTCTCCGCCGCATGATCGATACGGGGGAAATGCTCGATCTTTCACCGGTTAGAATTGCTCTTAACGGAGCAGAACCGGTCGATCCGGATGTGGTGGAAGCATTGATAGAAGCTTCCGGACCGCACAAGTTTAAACCGGAAGCTATTTTTTGCGCCTTTGGTATGGCAGAACTATCTCTTGGAGGGACTTTCCCACCACCCTTGAGAGGTGTGGTGGTCGATGCCGTGGATCGAGAAGCCCTGGAAACCGAACGTATTGCCAGACCATCTGATCCCCAGGATAAAGGCACAAGGCGATTTCCCCTTCTGGGCAACCCGATTCCGGGTCTGCAGATGCGGATCCGTGATGTTGAAACTGGTGAATTAAGGGGGATACGCGAAGTAGGCGAGCTTGAAATTAAAGGCACATCAGTAATGAGCGGTTATTACAAGCGCCCGGATTTAAATGAAACCCTCCTTAAAGATGGTTGGTTAAAGACAGGGGACCTGGCTTATTTTGTCCCCGGACCTGATAGCGGGCCGCCTGAGTTAATAATTTGCGGCAGGATGAAGGATGTAATCATCATTGCCGGCCGCAATATTTTCCCTGAGGATATTGAAAGAGCCGTGGGCAGCGTTGAAGGCGTCAGGGCCGGCAACGTGATCGCCTTCGGGGTGGAAGGAAGCAAGCGCAAGGAATCAATAGTCGTGGTGGCTGAGACCCGCGCCCATGAACCTGATGAGGTAAGAAAAGCGATCCGCCAGCAGGTAATCGGCCTGGTTGGTTATCCGCCAAGGGACATTGTTCTCGTTCAACCAGGAACCCTGCCTAAAACCAGTTCTGGCAAACTGCAAAGAAGCCTTTGCAGCAAGCAGTATCTGGGAGAAGATCTTAAATCCGTGCAGTAAAAGAGAAAAGGAGTCTAATATTCTTGAGAATTAGAAAAGTATTGTCGGCTGCCTGAGCTTTAAGGACCGGGTTATGGGAATAATGCCTGCAAAATATGCTCCAGAATAGCAAAGGCAAGGCTAATGATTGGAACGAAGTGGGGAGTTGTCCTGGATGTTTAAATCCAAGGCAATCCCCACTATTTTTTTAAAATCCCTCCTTTTCTTAAGATTAATGCCTGCTAAAAAAAGGATATGGGAAATAGACCTTGAATAAAGTAATGAACTTAACCTTAAACAACTTAATATTTTTATCTTTAGAGGATGGTTATTTATGTCATTTTACAAGAAAGTGGAAACCATCACCTTAGATTTAGTAGAAACCCCGAGTATTAATAACACCCCTGGTGAAGCGGAACTGGCCGACAAGATTTTTGGCTACCTGAAAGAGCTGGACTACTTTAAAGCAAATCCCGGGCATTTGTTTACCCGTCAACTAGATAATGACCGGTTGGGCCGGAAAAATGTTTTTGCTCTAATACAGGGCCGCAGTTCCCATAAAAGCAACAAGGCTGTGATCCTGCACGGGCATGTAGATACTGTTGGTATCGATGATTATGGATCTTTGAAGGATTATGCTTTTCAGCCGTATGGACTCGAGGAAAAACTGAAATCAATTGAACTTTCAGCCGAGGTCAGGGAAGACTTAAACAGCGGAGAGTGGCTTTTTGGCCGGGGCAGCAATGATATGAAAAGCGGACTGGCTTCTCATATGGCGGTACTTGAACATTATGCTGGAAAAGCAGAGCAACTGCAGGGTAACATATTATTCATTGCTACTCCGGTTGAAGAAAACCAGCATACCGGTATTATGGAAGCTCTGGCTGTAATCGAAACCCTGCAAAAGGAGCATAATTTAAATTACATGGTGGCCATAAACAGTGATTATACTACTACCATGTACCCGGGAGACGATTCAAAATATATTTACCTGGGGACGGCCGGAAAGCTCCTTCCGTGTTTTTATGTTCTGGGTAAAGAAACGCATGCCGGCCAAAGTTTTAACGGTTTTGATCCCAATCTTCTGGCAGCAGAACTGCTTAGAAAGATCAGCTCGAATGTTGACCTTTCTGATGGCTATAAAGATGAATATACTCTGCCTCCGGTGTCTTTAAAATTAACCGACTTAAAACCAACCTACGATGTGCAGACAGCGCTGGCAACTTTTCTCTATTTCAATTATTTTACCTATACCCTGAGCGTAGAAAAGGTGATAGAAACTTTACGAAACCTGGCCCTTGAAGCTTTTAACGATGTAATAGACTGTCTAGATTCCGAGTACAAGATCTTTTGTGAAAAAACCAGGCAGCATTATCACAAGTTGCCCTGGAAGCCGAAAATCTATACATATGAAGAGCTGTATAATGCAGCACTTAAAAAAGTTAACGAGGAAACATTGAATAAAGAAATTGCAGAAATAGTATCCAGTGAAGTAGAAGCAGGCCAGGATCCTCGGGTAATCTGTAGATTAATTGTGGAAATGGTAGTTCATACACTGGACCTGAAAGGTCCGGCCCTGGTCTTGTTTTTAGCTCCCCCGTTTAACTCTAACAATACTCAGAGAGAAGATGTAGAGTCCGAAAAAGAGATCATTGAAACCCTTAAATCTGTATTGGACGAGTTTTCATCAAGCAGTGGTGAAGAATTTGTGATAAAGCATTACTTCCCGTTTACCTCAGACAGCAGTTATTTAAAAATTGACGACAGTTTCAACTCCATCGAAAAGTTAAAAACAAATTTCCCCGGATGGTCCTCGATTTACCCGGTCCCTCTGGAAACTGCAAAAAAACTGAACATCCCGGCTTTAAATATTGGCACTTACGGGAAAGACGCCCATAAGTGGACAGAAAGAGTGCATAAGCATTATACGTTTTCAGTTTTGCCGGAATTAACCATTCAGGTTAC
>PWFM01000040.1 GCA_003553895.1 Syntrophomonadaceae bacterium
TAGAGCTGGACTACAGCCATGGCAATTTCAACATAACGTTCATGCGGGTAGCCGATTACAGCCACGTCGGCTATCTTCGGGTTGCGGCGTAAAACATCTTCTATTTCGACGGGGAAAATGTTTTCGCCGCCCCGAATGATCAGGTCTTTTTTACGGTCGGCTATGTAGACGTAGCCATCCTCGTCCTTGCGGACCAAATCACCCGTATAGAGCCAACCATCCCTGATAGCTCTTTCGGTCATTTCCGGGTTTTTAAAGTATTCTTTCATGTTCCGGGGACCTTTTAGCAGTAACTCTCCTACTTCACCAACAGGAACATCAACCCCGTGATCATCAACCACGCGGGCCGAGACGTTATAGGTGGGTTTACCGATAGACCCGGGCCGATCGAGGACATCTTCATCATAAAGGTTAAAAGTTCCGCCGCCGCCCCCTTCTGTAATGCCATAGATATTTCCGGTTTTGAAGGGCAGCAATTTTTTCATGTCTTTAAACAGGGCTGACGGGACCGGCTGGGCGCCGATAACAATATTTCCGGTGACACAGGATAAATCGTAATCATTGATATCGATGTTTCCCTTTTTGATGGCATTGATCGAATCGGACATGGTGGGCACCGTGACCCAACCGTTGTTGATTTTTTCGTTGGCGATGGTTTCAATTAAATATTTGGGGTCGCTTAAGTCCAACAGCATGATAATTTTACCGCCTGCCAGGTAGGAGGGGAATGACAGGAAAAAGCTGCCGCTGTGGTAAAGGGGATGGGCGGCCAGGTACACTGTTTCATGTCCTTCCGAATAAGTCAGGGCGTTACCGATACCGATTTCGTATAAGGTTTTATGGGCCTGACAGACCGGCTTGGGCGGACCGGTAGTCCCGGATGTAAACATCAATTCGGCTGCCTCATCAGGGTCAACTTCGACAAGGAGATCTTCATTTTCCGGGTGCTCCCGGACTTCTGAATAAGGGATCATATCTCCAGGAATGTTGTCGCCGATGCAAATGTATGATTCGATTGTTTTCATTTCACCTTTGATCGGGTTAACTTTTTCCAGAAACCCTTCACTTAGGATAAAAGCTTTGGGGTTGCTGGCTTCGGCGGCATACTTGATATCTGAACTGGCAAAGCGGAAATTTAGGGGGACCGCTACCGCCCCTGCTCGAAGAATGGCGTGAAAGGTGACCACCCATTCAAGGCTGTTCATTTGCAGGTGTAATACAAAATCGCCTTTTTCAATCCCCAGCTTGTTTTTTAAATAGTTTGCTACACGGTTGGTTTGATCATTGAACTCTTTCCAGGTGAGCACCCGGCGCTGGTTTTTTGATGGATTGAACTCAATCAAAAAATCCTTCTCTGGATACTTGTAAGCATTAGTGATACCGTAAGAAGCAAAATTCACCTTATTCCCTCCTCATCATTAAGTATATTGCAGTTAACGGCACGGTGCCCACCGGTTAAAAAGCGGGCCCCTGCTGTTAACCAAAAACGCTCAAAAACATTTAACCCGGTCAGACTCAATGATCCAGCCAGTTTTAACCGGAAACCTCGCGGCCTGCATTGAAGGCCTTTTTGTTAAGTTCCACAAACTTTTGCGGCACCATCCGGCCGATTACATCGAGCCATGCTTCTTTATCTCCACCAACCAGGTTGGACAGTGCGCCGAGCAGGACAACACCGATCATGGCCGGGTTCCCCAAGTCTTTGGCTATACCCGTCCCTTCAACCCAGAGGACTTTATCGGCCCTTTCCAGGAGCAGGGCTTCAATTTCTTTTTTAGACGGGTAGTTGGCCTTGCCCAGGTTGACCAGGGGCGGGTTGATGCGGTAATCATTAACCAGGGCCAGTGATTTTTCTTTTAAGAAGTGGGGGAACCGGGCTGCTTCCAGCATCTCAAAGCCAATCAAATAATCGGCATTGTTTTCTTCTACAAGGGGTGAATATACTTTTTCCCCCCAGCGAATGTGGCTGTCTACCTGCCCGCCCCGCTGGGCCATGCCGTGTACTTCCGCCTTTTTTACATCATAACCCAGCTGCAACCCTACTTCGGCCAGGATATTGCTGGCCAGGATCGTGCCCTGTCCGCCGACACCGGCCATCAAAAAGTCAATGTTTTTCATGTCTTCCTGCCTCCCTCTAATTTTTTAAGGCTGCTTTGTTTTACCTTTCGATTATGGCCTCCTGGGGACATACTTTGACGCAAAGGCCGCAGCCGTTACATAACAGGGTATCGATACGGACGTGATCTTCTTCCTGGACCAGCGGAGAGCATCCGATATCCAGGCAAATACCGCAGTTGATACAGATTTCAGGATCCACTTCCGGCGGGGTGTGCTTTTCCCTGGTGCTGAGGACGCAGGGATGGCGGGCAATGATAACCGACGGTTCTTTGCTGTTAAGGTGGTCTTTAAGTATTTTTTCCATTTTATCGATGTCGTAGGGGTCGCAGATATCGACTTTTTCATAACCGATACCACGAACCAGTTTTTCGGGATCAACAACTTTGGCGGGATGGCCCTGGATGGTTTTGCCGGTGCCAGGGTGCTCCTGGAATCCGGTCATTGCTGTGGCGTTGTTGTCCGATATAATCGTGGTGGTGTTACCCTGGTTGTAAAGAACGTCGATAACGGGATGGACTCCGGAATGCAGAAAAGTGGAGTCTCCCAATACGGCCACTACATCATCTTTTACACCGGCCTTGTCGATGCCGTGGGCAACTCCGATGCTGGCTCCCATGCAGCCGGTTGTATGCATAGCATTTAATGGAGGCGCAAAGGCCAGGGTATAGCAACCGATATCCCCCGTAACCAGGACTCCTTCTTCCCTGAGGACATGGAAAAGGGCCCGGTGGCCGCATCCCGGGCAGAGCATGGGTGGACGCATCGGACGATCCAGATCGCTTTTTAACTCTGGCGGTGCCGGCGGCGCTTCGATCAAACCCGCTTTCACAGCACAGCTGCGCACCAGGGAGGGGCTAAATTCGCCGAGTATGGGGAAGATATCTTTGCCATGAACTTCTATACCCATCAATTTCAAGTGTTCTTCCAGGAAGGGATCGAGTTCTTCCACTACAACGATTTTTTCCACCTGGTCAGCGAATTCTCGGATTAATTTTTCGGGCAGGGGATAGACCATGCACAGTTTCAGGAAAGTGGCATCGGGAAATACTTCCCTGGCATAATGATAGCTGACGCCGGCGCTGACGATACCCAGTTTGCTGCTGCCCGGTTCGATATAGTTAAGCGGGGTGGTCTCGGCAAACTCGGCCAGTTCCTTCAATCGTTCTTCCACTACCGGGTGGCGGCGCCTGGCGTTGGCGGGGACCATGACGAATTTCTGGGGATCCCGTTCGTAGGCGGGTGGTTCTTCCGGCGGTGGAGGCGGGCCTTCATCTGTGTAATTAACAGGCGTAGAGGAATGTGACAGACGGGTTACACTGCGAACAATAACCGGAGTGTCGAATTGTTCGCTCATATCTAAGGCAACGCCTACAAATTGTTTGGCTTCCTCACTGTCCGAAGGCTCAATCATCGGGCATTTGGCGAACTTGGCATAGTTCCGGTTATCCTGCTCATTTTGAGAGCTGTGCATGTTGGGGTCATCGGCGCAGACAATGACCAACCCGGCCTTCAAGCCGGTATAGACGGCGTAAAATAGTGAATCTGCGGCTACGTTTAAGCCGACGTGTTTCAAAGTACTCATGGCCCTTGTGCCGGCATAAGCTGCGCCGATGGCTACATCGAGAGCCACTTTTTCATTGGGAGACCATTCGGCAAATACGCCCGGATAATTGGCGTAGTTAGCCAGTATTTCCGAGCTTGGAGTCCCGGGATAGGCAGCAGCTACTCTAACCCCGTGCAGGTAGGCTCCATAAGCGAAGGCCTCATTTCCAGTCATTAATTTTTTCAATTCTAACCCTCCTTATTGGTCAAACTTCATTTTAATTGTTCAAAGAATGGTTCCAGCTTGGCCAAAACCTGGTCTTCAGAAAACAAACGCAGGTCGGCCATGTCCGCCTCAAAAACTGCGCCGGGCAAACCGGTTTTTTCCCTGATTAACTTACTTTTGGCGTAAAGGCCAAAAGCATTAGGCTTACAACTGCGGTTGGAAAACAATACGAAACCGTCTACATCGTATTTATTCATAAAGCTGATCTTTCGATTGACCCGGTACTCAAAGCAGCGGTTTACAAATTCATGGGTATAGTTTTCGGCCAGGCTTTCCAGGGGGCGGTCAAGGTCGAAAGAATAGGCCCAGGAATGGGTGTACTGGGAAGCCACGACCAGCGCTCCCCTTGAAGCAAAAAGTTCAGAGAACCAGCGCAATTTAGGCCAGCAGGGGATGTGATCGAAATAGATTTTGTGGCGCTCCTCAGGTATGGCGGTTATTCCTTTCTCGATCCGTTCATCGATTTCCTCTTTTAAGGCCCGGTAATAGTCGACGGCAGCCTGCGTGCCCCTGAGAGTCACAATAGGAGCCATGTGAAAGCAGGCATCGAAAAAGCCGAAAGGAGCCGGTTTGAGAGCGGCTGTATCGAGAATTTCATTCCAGAGGCGGCAGGCTTCGCTGGATAAGCTCAATACTTCAGTCAGCCGATCATAATCAAAAGTTTCGCCGGTCTGTTTTTCGATAAATTTGATCATTTCATGCAGCTGTTCGATAAAGTATTCTATACAGAGATGATCGGTTTCCAATCCCACCCGCGGTGAGTCCAGCAGGAAGTAGGGGGCGTCATATAAGCGGCTTGCTACTTCGAACCACTTGGGGAGACTTCCGCACTGGGTGTTGCAGCAAAAAAGCAGGTCGGGTTCCAGGATTTTCCCCACGGGGTGCTCTTCCGAGTAAGCATCACCGATACCGCAGCGGGCATAGCCGCATAAGTCGCTGGCATAGCCCCTGCCTTCTGCTGCAGCCGAAAGCTCATGGGCTACTTTCCTGGCTGCGGCGACGGCACCGAAATTTTCCGGGTAATAGGGGAACAGTCCGGCGGCATATATCAGTTCTACCGGGAACACGGCGGTAACCCAGGCAACCGGCCGCCCTTCTTCTTTTGCTCTCAATCCGGTTTCATTGTATTTTTTCATTATTTCTTTCATCAGTTCCGCAGTTTTAAAAGTATTTTTTGCGCTCAACGGCTGCCACCTCCAATCATTTCCATAAAAGCATGGATCCTGGTGCGGGCCTGGCCCAGCCCGGTGCCGCCAAATTGAGATTCAATGCGTATTGCCGGAAAGCCCTCCGCCTGCATGGCCTTCAAGTTGTCGTAGCCGTCAAAGTTTTCCGGTTCGCAAAAAGTCAGATGCAGCAAAATTGCTCCCGTCGCTTTTTTTTCTTTAGCCATCCCGGTAAGGAAATGCCTTCTCGGGTTATATTCAACATCAAATGCGGCCGAAGGGATCCGGTTGAGCTGCCTTTCAGCGAGAGCTTCCAGGGGATCTTCCGCGGTGCTGACATCTGCTTCAATATACCTGTAGCCGTTTTGAAAATCGTCGGCTACCACCGTGCCGCCAAACTCTTCAATATAATCGAGGACTTCGAAAGGTTCAAGCAACGTCCCCGACATTAAGAGAGGCATGTGACCGTTTTTGGCCTCCTTATTTTCCTTCTCTTCCAGCTGCTCGAGGGAAACCTGCAGCAGGCGGTTAACTTCTTCACGGGGCATAATCATGCTGGCGTTAATAACGGTGTAGAGCTGGCGTGAACTGAACAAACCCGGGTAACGGCTGTGCAGATTATTTAATTTGCGCAGCATCTTTCGATTTTGGTTATACAGTTCAATGCTCCTGATCAGTTCTTCATTCTTAATCGGTGCGCCGCGGTACTCTTCGAGGCCCTCTTTTATTCTAGTCAACTCGCCAAGGAGGTACCTCCGGGCGCTGCTTCGGTTTACCTGCCGGGGCAGGCGGAAATTTTCCATGTAGGGCAGAGGGTGGATCTGTGCCCAGAGATCAAGCAGCATCCGCATTGTGTCGCAGGTATGGGGTATGATCAACCCGTCCAGGAAGTCCAATCCTCCTTCCAGCGCGCGGGCTAAAGAGCTCCGGGAATGAGAACAGGCCCAGGCCTGGAGATGAGCATTGGCTTCTTCTAAGTTTGTGCTACCGCCGACGATCCCGTATGGAAAGAAGCCGGCGGCATGGAGCATTTCTTCAGGGACATCGCTTAAGAGAAAGCCGATTGCCCTGCCCCCGGTTTCCTTTTTCCACCGCCCGATTGCTTCGGAACGGTTTTTTAGAGCATATTCAAACGGTGCGAACAGGTCGGTTTTAATAGGCAGTCCTCTCCTTTATTGTTTATTAAATAGTCCATCATTTATTTTAACCATTGCGGATCTCCTTCAAAGCCGGGCACTACGTTTAATATCGGTTCCCCGTTTAAAAAACGCTCAATGTTGTCAACAAAAACCCCTCCGAATCTTACCGCATACATGTCGGTCCAGCTAGAAATGTGTGGTGTAATCAGGATATTATTGCAATCCCAGAGTTCATCTTCGGGAGGCAGGTACGAAGGCAGAGGCTTTTTTATCCAGTGGGTGTCGTTGGCGGCGCCGGCAATCCAGCCTTCATTTAAGGCCCTGATTAAATCTTCCTTAACTATTAAGGCCCCCCGGGCGCAGTTTATCAGATAGGCTGATTCTTTCATCAGTTTAAAGGTTCTTTCATTCATCATCTCCTCCGTGTCATCAGTGAGCGGGCAGGACAGGACCAGAAAATCGGCCTGGCGGATAACTTCATCTACCTCATCGTTTAAGTACATCTCATCCACATGGGGGATGTCCATCTTCATGATGTCCGTGCCGATTACGCGCATATCAAAACCTTTGGCCCTTTTGGCAATCTGCCTGCCGATACCGCCCAGCCCGACGATGCCGATGGTTTTTCCATAAAGTTCTTCACCCCGAACCCTAATGTACTTCTTTTCCTTTTGTTGATCCCAGAGCTGGTTATACTTTTTGGCCAGGTTCAGCATCAGGCCAAGGACAAATTCAGCTACGGGAATACCCGAACCGCCCGGAAGGCAGGCCAGAGGGACATGGGCAGGTACCTGGCCCCACTTGGCCCAGTGATCGATTCCGGCGCTAAAAGACATAATCCACTGCAGGTTCTTCATTTCCGGAACCCTTTCCACGATTACCCCGGATCCGATGATGTGGGTATCCAGGTATTCATCGGGGATTGATTCGGCTGAACCGTCCTGGAGCAGACGAATCTTGATTTCTCCCCTGGCTGTTTTATCGGGGAATTTTTCTTCAATTATTTCCTTATATTCCTCAGGACTGCCCAGCCCGGGTTGCAGGGCAACCAGAATATTCAGGGGGTTAAATTCTGTCATCGTGAGACACCTCCATATTATTTTGCACCGCATGAACCTTGAACCCAACCTGCTCTGTCCGGCCCGGCAAATGGAAAATCTGCCGTCAAGGTGAGCAGGGGCCGTGCTGCCGTTTTGCATGCGTTCAATGACAGGCGAACTCAGAGGTATCCATTCTACCATACTGCCGGGTATCTTCTAACAAAGCCTGTCTCTACAGCAAGTCAAAGTTCTCAAGTAAACTTTCAGCCCTGAAGTGACACCTCCTCACATATCGTTTCAAAATTCTTGATTCAACATTCAAAAAAATTTTCCTTCTTTTCGTTATGTTTTTAATTTGAGCAGCTCAACTGCATTGCCACCCAGAATATTTTGGATTGCTTCCTCTTCCAGGGGCAGATCCCTGATAGCCTTGATATTAGCGCCCGGGTCTGTAATCCCGGGCCAGTCCGTCCCGAATATTACTTTATCGGCAACCCGCTCCAGTTCGGGGAAATAATCCAGAAGCTTCTGGGGCGGCAGACCGGCTATTTCCATGTAAACTTTTTTATGGAGGCGGGCTAATACAAAAGCCCGGTCATACCAGAAACCTCTCCCGCTATGGACCAGGAGTATGGACAGGTCGGGGAAATCCACCGCCACTTCATCCAGGAAGAGCGGGTCCCCGTATTTTAGTTTGGCCCCTTTGAAAATCGAGGTGCCGGTGTGGACCATTACCGGAACCTGCAGCTCTTCGGCCTTGCTGTAGAGCGGGTAAAGCCTGCGGTTATTGGGGTAGCAGTGTTGATAGGTGGGATATAGCTTTACTCCCCTAAATCCCTGTTCAACAAGGCGCTGCAATTCCAGGCCGGTATTGACAGTCAAGCTGGGATTGATGCTGGCGAAAGGAATCAGCATGTCTCTGTCCCGGCAAAACTGAAGGACATACTCATTACTGCAAACACCGGTGACCATTGGTGATATTTCAGCCATTACTACACCGTAATCAATGCCGTTTTTCTGCAGGTAGCTGCACAAATAATCCGGATCTGAAAAATTACGGTAAAATTGGTCCCAGTCTTTATCGGCATGCATTTCTTTGATCCAGTCGAGGGCTGTTTGTACGTAAAACTGGTCGTAAACTATGGGATGAATGTGAAAATCAATCACTGGTGTTTGCAAGTGGGCCTGTCCCCTTTTTTGTTAAGCTCTCATGATAATAACGTTAGCATAAATACCTACTCCGCCGATGTTGTGAACAAGGCCGGTTTTTGCGCCTGGAACCTGGATCTTACCCGCTTCTCCCCGCAGCTGTTGGACTATAGTCCTGACCTGGGAACCGCCGGTGGCACCGATCGGGTGGCCCTTGGACAGGAGGCCGCCGTCTACGTTAACAGGTATCCTGCCTTCCTGGTATGTTTCCCCGTTCCGAATCAGCTCTACACCGCGTCCGGGTTCGGCAAAACCCAGGTTTTCATAGGCCATTAATTCAGCGATGGTAAAGCAGTCATGAACTTCCGCTACGTCCACATCTGTCGGCTTTATTGAAGCCATCTCATAAGCCTGCCGCGCGGCTTCGCGGGCGCTTTCGAGGCCGCTGTAAGCCTGCCTGCCTGTCATGCTGTAGGAAGCGGTGGCCGAGCCCAGACCCTGTATCCAGACCGGGGCTTTTGAGGTTTCTTTTGCTTTTTCCGCCGAAGCCACAATGATACAGGATGAGCCGTCGGCGTTGGCGCAGCAGTCGAAACGTTTCAGGGGGCTGGAAACATAATCACTTTCCATGATCTTGTCCATGGCCAGGTCTTTCCTGTAAACAGCTTTTTCATTCAGCTGCCCGTATTTGGCCGCCTTGAGCCTGATTAAAGCCAGGTCTTCTTCGGTGGTGCCGAAAGTATCAAAGTGGGCCCGGGCATGCATGGCATAGTAAGCAGGCATGGTGGTGCCGAAGGGTGATTCCCACATAATGTCTGCTCCGCGGCCCATTCGCTCCTGGGAGTCGCCGGATGATATCTCAGACATCTTCTGAAAGCCCACCACTGCCACTGCCTGGTGCAGCCCACTTTTGATCAGGCTGTAAGCGGTTTTCAGCCCGGTTGTGCTTGATGAACATACGCTTTCTACAGCAAAGGTTGGCTGGGGGTTTAAACCCAGGTATTCCGCAATCAGGCCGGATGGGCTTCGCTGTTTATCATATTCCGGGGCGGAGCAAATTATTGAGGCATCGAGTTCTGCCGCTTCCAGCCCGGCATCCTGCATTGCTTCCCTGTAGGCTTCAAAGGCAAGCTCCCTGATTGATCCTTCATAGCCCCTGACAAAATTGCTTTGCCCTACACCGATAATGGCCACATCATTAGGCATGTAAAGTCCTCCTTGATATATTGGATCTTTGACAAAACCGCTCCTGGGCCGGTTTTAAAGCATGACCATGCCCCCGTCAATGCACAGGGTTTGGCCGGTGATATAACTGGATTCATCTGAAGCCAGAAAAACAACGGCCGGGCCGATTTCTTCTGGCAAGGCAAAGCGGCCCAGGGGTATTCTTTCCAGGTATTTTTCTTTAAATTTGGGATCGGACGCAATAACCTGGGTCATATCTGTTTCAGCCATGGGGGCGATAGTGTTAACCCGGATATTGTGGCGGGCCAGTTCCTTGGCCGCTGATTTAGTCATGGCATAAACACCGCCTTTAGCTGCGGTATAATTGACCTGTCCGATAGTCCCCATCAGGCCGGCCGAGGAGGTGACGTTGATGATCGAGCCGCTTTTCTGTTCGATCATTGGTTTGGCTACAGCCTGGAGGCAGTAAAAAGTGCCGCTGAGATTGATCCTTAAAACTTCATCCCACTGTTCCATGCTCATTTTCCAGAGCATAGCCGGTTTGTAGATGCCGGCATTGTTGAACAGGGCATCGATGCGGCCAAATTCTTGTATCGCGTTTTCGACCATTTCGAAGACCTGCTCGCTGTTGCCCACATCTACCTGTTTGACCAGGGCCCGTCTACCCATTTTTTTAATCTTTTCGACCACCGGGTCTTCTTCCTTAATGCTGCGGCTGGCCAGGACCAGGTCGGCCCCTTCGCCGGCCAGGGCCAGGGAAACTGCTTCTCCGATGCCTTTGCTGGCGCCGGTTACTATGGCCACCTTATCTTTTAAACGCACGGAAACACCTCCTGATCAGTCCTGATTTATTTACCGGCGCCTCCCGGACGGATGCTTAAAGTCAAATTGTTCCAGGTTTTGCCGGACACTCTTGTTTTTTCTTCCAGGTCATCGGTTTTTTTGAAACCAAGTTCAGCCAACCACAGGTTTAATTCTTTTTCAAAAATCGGCCTCACCGGTATTTCATGGTAATCCAGGTTTTTATGCTGCCGGCAATGGCAGTGGCCCTGGGTTTCAATTATGAATCTGGCCCTTGTATTATCCAAATCGGGGTGAAAAAAGATCTTAGAATCTTGTTCACGCAAATTGGAATTGATCTCTTTGATTACAGCATCAGGCTCGGCGATAGCGCGATCATAATTAAAAGTTTGGATAATTATTATCCCCCCGGGTTTTAGGGCCAGGTACATCTGGACCAGGGTTCCCCAGATATCTGTTTCAGATACCAACCTGGAGAGTGAGTTTCTCAAACATACAATCAGGTCGCATTTATGTTTATAGCTCTTGGACAGGTCCCGCATGTCAGCGCACTTAAAGTCAACCTCAACGCCGGCAGAAATACTTTTAGAATAGTTATTAGTAATTCGGTCCGGATCCCGGTCCAGGCCGGTTACACTTTTTCCCCAGCCCGCCAGGAGAATAGCGGCAATCCCGTCGCCGCAGGCAACATCGAGCACCGAATGGATCGGGTAGCGGTCGGCAATGTACTTAAGGGCCTTTATTTCCCGGTCGCCGAGGCCAAATACCAGATTGTCGATATAAAATTGCCAGTCTAGCGAGCTGTTGTTCATCTCATATCGGGCCTTTGTCGGTTGGTCCGGGCTACTCAAGGTTTGCACTGTGATGTTAATTGTCCTTTGTGAAAAGCCCGGCAGCGCTCCTGCTTTTACAGCCCGCAGGAATTTGTTTATATTATTGGCACTTTAATTAAGCTTAAATAAAAACAAACATTGTGAAAATCCCTTAAAAGCATGGAATCAAGGTTAAAAAGTATGAAATCAGGGCTAACTCCTTAGGATGAGCCCGGCAATCTGGCTTAATTTGACGTTGCCTAAAGGAAAAGATAAAATTGATCTCGAAATAATAGTTTATCGAACCTTTACAATTTTCTATAACCAGGTCAGGGTAGTTTGGGTACAGTGTTGGTCCATGGCGCTGTGAA
>PWFM01000012.1 GCA_003553895.1 Syntrophomonadaceae bacterium
GCAACAAAGGGTTTTTTTACCCGGAATAGAATTATACATTCTTAGGGAGAAGCTTTAAGGAGAAACTATTTTTATAAAACCACACTTTCCAGTGCTTTAAAAGGATGGGTGAAGATGAACAGCACAGTAATATTCAGCGATATGACCACCCAGGCGGAAAAGAACCTGCTTGATAAGACCAGGGAAGTGCTCAAAAAGGCCGGAGTTACCGGCATAGTTGAAGAAAATGACCTGGTGGCCATTAAACTGCACTTTGGCGAGGAAGGCAACCTGGCTTTTGTCCCTCCGCCCCTGGTCCGGGTCGTGGTGGAGATGGTAAAAGAAGAGGGAGGCAAGCCCTTTTTAACCGATGCCAATACCCTTTATGTGGGCAAAAGGCGCAATGCCGTGGACCATATTGAAACTGCCCTGAAAAACGGTTTCGGTTACGAGACCGTGGGCGCTCCCCTGATTATTGCCGATGGCTTAAAAGGGGCCGACTATGTTAACGTGCCCGTTAATGGGAAGCATTTTGAGACGGTAAAGATCAGCAGCGCTGTCCATAACGCCGATGCTGTTATTGCCGTCAGCCACGTCAAAGGGCACGACCTGTTTGGTTTTGGCGGAGCGTTAAAAAACCTGGGTATGGGCTGCGGCAGTCCGGCGGGCAAACAGGCCATGCACTCAGACTTAAAACCGGAAGTTGATCCGGATAAATGCACAGCCTGCGGCACCTGCCTGAGTAGATGCCCGGTAGGAGCCATCGAAAGGGTTGAGAAAAACAAGGCCTTTATTGAGGCCGATCTCTGTATCGGTTGCGGGGAATGTGTCGCCTTTTGCCCGGTGCAGGCCATCCCCATCAACTGGGAGACCGATGAAGCGACAATCCAGGAAAAAACCGCGGAATATGCCTGGGGGGTAGTTAAGCCCAAAAAAGAAAAGAGCGCCTTTATAAACTACGTCATGAATGTGGCGCCTGATTGTGATTGCGCTCCCTGGAACGATCTGGCCATAGTGCCCGACCTGGGTATCCTCGGCTCCACCGACCCGGTGGCCATCGATCAGGCCTCCCTGGACCTGGTTAACCGGGCCCCGGTCATGGCCAACTCGGTGCTGGGCGACAAAAAGGACATAGCCGACAAGTTCAGGGCTGTCAATAATCGCAACTCTTCCTACATCATTGAACACGGCCAGGACCTGGGGATGGGCCATAAACAGTACACCCTGAAATCGTTCTGGCTTAACCAGAGTAAAAAGCATTCCTGAAAGATTCTGTCCTGGCACGGTTGAAAACTCGTTATTTATCAGCCCGGCGCTCAGTTTACAGCGCAGGAAAGGGCTTCAAAGGTGTTGACAACGATGGAATTTGCTTATGGAAAAGAAACTATTACCTTCGACATTCCAGCAGGCGTCCGCTGTGAGTTCCTGGACCTTAAAACTCTATCACCCCTGGATGACCCTCATGAAAAGATCAGGACGGCTCTTCGCCATCCGGTGGTGCCTCCTTCCCTGGGGCAGTATGTCAGGCCCGGCGAGGAGATCTGCATCCTGGTTAATGATACGACGAGGCTGGCCAGGAGTGAGTTATTTTTGCCCATCCTGCTATCAGAACTGGGAGAAGCCGGAATAGCTGAAAAAGATATCTTCATAGTTTTTACCAGCGGGACCCACCGTCCTCTTTCTGAAGAAGAAATGGAAAAACTGGTAGGAGAGGAGGTGGCCCGCCGGATCAGGCTTTATAACCATGATTGTGATCATAAAGATGAACTGGATTTTCTGGGCCAGACTTCTTTTGGAACCCCGGTATGGGTCAATAAAAGAGTGGTGCGGGCAGACCGGCGTATTTTAACCGGCAGCGTTGTGCACCATTACTTTGCCGGGTTTGGCGGGGGCCGGAAGGCCCTTGTCCCGGGCGCTGCCGGCCGGGAGACAATTCGCAAGAATCACAGCCTCTTGCTTGATGAAAGGGCCCGGAGCGGCCGGCTGGCAGGAAACCCGGTCCATGAAGATCTATTGGAAGCGGCTTCACTGGCCGGTGGCGGATTTTTATTAAATACCGTGCTCGATAAAGAGAATCAAATCCTTGGCGTATTTGCCGGTGACATGGAACAGGCTCACCTGGCAGCCTGCGCACTGGCCGATCAGGCCTACGGTGTAGCGCTTGAAGAGCTTGCCGATGTAGTGATTGCCGGCTGCGGTGGATACCCGAAGGATATCAATCTCTACCAGGCCCATAAAGCCCTCGACAATGCCATGAAAGCGCTGAAGCCGGGGGGAGAGGGAATTCTTGTTGCCCGGTGCTCTGAAGGAATTGGCTCCGAGCTTTACGAAAAATGGGCGGGGAATTACGACTCTCTAAAAGAACTGGAAACAGCCCTGCGCAGTAATTTTGTTCTCGGCGGGCATAAGGCTTATACAATTGGTAAGCTTCTGCAGAAGGGAAGGGTCTACCTGGTTTCTGACCTTGACCGGCGAAAAGCGCGCCGGCTCGGGTTTATCCCGGTAAAAAACATGAGTGAAGC
>PWFM01000036.1 GCA_003553895.1 Syntrophomonadaceae bacterium
AAACAATAAGTCATCGCCGCCGTCAAGGTCGTCTTGCCGTGGTCCACGTGACCAATCGTCCCTACGTTCACATGCGGTTTCGTCCGCTCAAACTTCTGCTTCGCCAACTAAATGCACCTCCACTATTGATAAGCGATACTTTGAGTAATTATTTTTTGAGCAATGCTCTGGGGAACCTCTTCATAACGGTAAAACTCCATGCTGTAAACACCGCGCCCCTGGGTATGGGAACGCAGCTCAGTAGCATAACCAAATACTTCGGAAAGGGGCACAACCCCGCGCACTATTTGATGGGCGCCTTTGGGTTCGGTAGCCAGGATCCGCCCCCTGCGCCCGGTTAAATCGCCAATTATATCGCCGAGGTACTCCTCGGGCGCGGAAATTTCCATTTTCATTACCGGTTCCAGAAGTATGGGCGTCGCCTTGGACATGGCGGTTTTAAAAGCCTTGGAACCGGCAATCCGGAAAGCCAGTTCCGATGAATCCACTTCGTGGAAAGAACCGTCAACCAGGACAGTTTTAACATCGATCACCGGGTAACCGGCCAGGATCCCGTTGTGGGAAGCTTCCCTGAGCCCACTTTCAACGGATGGAATAAAATCTTTTGGAATCGCGCCTCCGACAATTTTGTTTTCGAAGAGAAACCCTTCCCCGGATTCAAGCGGCATGAGCTCGATTTTTACATGTCCGTACTGGCCGCGACCGCCGGACTGGCGGACAAAACGCCCTTCGGCAACCGCCGCTTCCCGCACTGTTTCCTTGTAGGCAACCTGGGGCTTACCGACATTGGCCTGGACCTTGAACTCCCGCAGGAGGCGGTCCACGATAATCTCGAGATGGAGCTCTCCCATCCCCGAAATGATCGTCTGGCCGGTCTCCTGATCGGTATGGATCTGGAAAGTAGGATCTTCTTCAGCCAGGTGCTGCATGGAAATGGTCATTTTTTCCTGGTCGGCCTTCGTTTTAGGCTCAATGGCAATCGAGATGACCGGTTCGGGAAACTTAATATTTTCTAAAATAATCGGTTTGTCAAGCGCGCAAAGGGATTCACCCGTGCTGATCTCTTTCGGCCCGGCCAGGGCCAGGATATCCCCGGTTTTAGCTTCCTCTATTTCCTCCCGGAAATTGGCGTGCATCCTGATCAGCCTGCTTACCCGCTGACGCTGCTGCCGCGTGGCATTGTAGACCATGGAACCCTTCTTCAGGGTGCCGGAATAAACCCGGACAAAAGCAATTTTACCTACATAGGGATCGACCATGATTTTAAAAACCAGGGCAGAGAAAGGGGCATCATTGGAGGGGAGGCGAAAATCTTCTTCGCCGTTTTTCGGGTTGAAGCCTTTTACCGCTCCCACTTCCACCGGGGGCGGCAGAAGCCTGACCACGGCGTCAAGCAGGGGCTGGACTCCCTTATTGCGATAGGAGGAGCCGCACAGGACCGGCACCAGGTTGTGATGGACCGTAGCTTTACGCAGGGCATTGTAGCACTCTTCTGCGGTAATATCCTCGCCGTTGAAGTATTTTTCCATGACCCTGTCATCGTAATCGGCAACCATTTCAATTAACTTTTCCCGGTGCTGGTTTACCCTGTCCTGCATCTCCTCAGGAATATCGGTTTCGGTGCTGCGGGTGCCCAGATCGTCTTCATACATTATCGCCCGCAGGCTGATCAAATCAATTATGCCGACAAAACTGCCTTCCTGGCCGATGGGCAGCTGGATCGGCAAAACCTGGGCTTTTAGCCGGTCCCGCATTTGCTGGACCACACTGTAAAAGTCAGCGCCGATGGTGTCCATTTTATTGATATAGGCCAGACGGGGGACATGGTAGCGATCGGCCTGGTGCCAGACCGTTTCCGACTGGGCCTCTACACCGCCCTTGGCGCAGAAAACAGCGACCACTCCGTCCAGGACGCGCATCGACCGTTCAACTTCCACCGTAAAGTCCACGTGTCCGGGCGTGTCTATAATATTAATCAAATTATCTTTCCACCGGCAGGAAGTAGCTGCGGAAGTAATGGTTATGCCGCGTTCCTGCTCCTGGGCCATCCAGTCCATAGTTGCTGTCCCATCATGAACTTCACCCAGCTTGTGCACACGCCCGGAATAAAACAGGATCCTCTCGGTGGTGGTCGTTTTGCCGGCATCGATATGAGCGGCAATGCCGATGTTCCTGATCTTATTCAGATCTTGCTGCACATTTAATTCTTTTTTTGCTCCGTTCTTTGCTTCCTTGCTCATGTCACCCCTCCTCTCCTGAAAATACCGGTTCCTGCTTTAAAGTCCCGGCCTGTAGTTGCTGAGACTTGCCTGTAAAGAAACCGCTAATATAAATCATAATTACTGCCGGATAAATTACCAGCGATAATGGGCAAAAGCCTTATTGGCTTCCGCCATCTTGTGTGTATCTTCCTTCTTCTTAATAGAATTGCCGGTTCCGCTGGCCGCTTCCATCAACTCTGCCGCCAGGCGCTGATCCATGGTTCTCTCAGAGCGCCCGCGGGCAAAACTTATAATCCAGCGTATGGCCAGGATATTCTTGCGATGAGAACTGACCTCCACCGGCACCTGGTAGGTTGCCCCGCCCCCCCGGCGGGCTTTTACTTCCAGGACCGGCGCAACATTGCGGACGGCAGTTTCAAAAACTTCATCCGGATCCTTGCCGGTTTTTTCCCGGATTATATCAAAAGCGCCGTATATGATGTCCTGGGCGTCTCCCCTTTTGCCATCATACATCAGCTTGTTGATAAACCTGGTGACCAGTTTACTGTTATAAAGCGGATCCGCTATAATTTCTCTTTTCGATACAGGGCCTTTACGTGGCATATTCGATCACCCACTCCTTACTAATTTACTGCGTTTTCGGCTTCTTGGTGCCGTACTTCGAACGTCCCTGGGCCCTGTTTTCCACTCCGGCGGCATCGAGAGCGCCCCGTACCAGGTGGTAACGAACCCCGGGTAAATCTTTAACCCGGCCACCTCTGACCAGGACAACCGAGTGTTCCTGGAGGTTATGTCCAATCCCGGGAATATAGGCTGTCGCTTCGATTCCATTGGTCAGGCGGACTCTGGCAATTTTCCGCAAGGCTGAATTAGGCTTTTTCGGGGTAGTGGTCGAAACCCTGGTGCAAACCCCCCTTTTCTGCGGTGAACGATCCAGCGCCGGCGCGGTCCTTTTCTTGGTAATCTGCTTACGCCCCTTACGAACTAACTGGTTGATTGTCGGCATTAGTCCACCTCCTTTAAACTTCCTTTAATATGGCAGCCGTGGCTGCTTTAACCTTAATCCCAAACATTTTGCCGAGCCGGTCCATCGATTCGACCTGCCGCACTTCCACACCATTATCATCGCAGGCGGAGGCTACAGGGCGAATCACTTTTTCCTCGGCATCACCGGCAACGAAAACCATCTCAACCTCCCCTTTTTCAAGGGCTTTCATGGTTTGCCTGGTCCCTACCACCTTATGCCGGGAGCTATTAATCAATTCTTCCATTACCTGATCTTCCAACGGAAAGGCTCACCTTCCTTATCAAAAACCTCTCCTCTAAACGCCTTTAAGACGCACTTTAAGATTTTAACACCATGGGCAAACCTTGTCAATTAAAAATTTTCTTTTTTGCAGGCCTTCAGTCTTCGAAGACCTCCGGATCTTCTTCCAGTCCCTGCGGCCTTTGATCGCCCCTGGCGGCCACGGCAGTCTCTTCGGTATCAAGGTCGAGATCCGCCACCGGCTGCTCTTCCTTTTCCGGTTCCGCTTCCACGCCGATGGGGCGCACTTCAATATTCCGGTAGCGGGACATTCCCGTGCCCGCCGGAATCAGTTTGCCGATGATCACGTTTTCTTTTAAGCCCAGCAGCTGATCCTGGCGCCCCTTGATCGAAGCTTCGGTCAGGACCCGTGTTGTCTCCTGGAAAGAAGCGGCCGACAGGAATGATTCTGTAGCCAGAGAGGTCTTGGTAATGCCGAGCAGCAGCGGCCGGGCCACGGCAGGACGCCCTCCTTCGGCTTCTACGCCGGCATTTATTTCATCAAAGACGTGGCTGTCGTGCATACCGCCCGGCAGAAGATCGGTATCGCCCGGCTCTTCCACTTTAACTTTCTTGAGCATCTGGCGGACGATAATCTCGATATGCTTGTCGCTAATATCCACGCCCTGCATCTTGTAAACCCACTGCACTTCTTTGAGCATATAGAGCTGGACTCCCCGCACACCCTTGACTTTAAGCAGTTCGTGGGGGTTGATTGATCCCTCGGTTAATTCGTCGCCGGCATTGATTTGCTGGCCGCTTTCGACTTTGATCCGGGCCCCGTACGGAATGGGGTAGACCCGGTTTTCGCCGTGTTCGGAAGTAAGCCTGATCTCCCGCTTGTAACGGGTCTCAATAACTTCAACCTCACCGGCTATTTCAGCAATCAGCGATTGCCCTTTAGGCTTGCGGGCTTCAAAGAGTTCTTCTACCCGGGGCAAACCCTG
This sequence comes from Syntrophomonadaceae bacterium, assembly GCA_003553895.1. Classification (GTDB taxonomy): domain Bacteria; phylum Bacillota; class Dethiobacteria; order DTU022; family DTU022; genus B1SED10-74M. The sequence continues at coordinate 4,476 of PWFM01000036.1, forward strand.
GGTAATGTCGTCTCCGGCCACGCCGCCGGTATGGAAGGTCCGCATGGTAAGCTGCGTGCCCGGTTCGCCGATGGACTGGGCGGCGATAATGCCCACCGCTTCGCCCACGTTTACAACCTTGCCGGTGGCCAGGTCGCGGCCGTAGCATTTAACGCATACGCCGTGGCGGGTTTTGCAGGTCAGCACTGAACGGAACAGGACCTCGCTAATGTTATGCTCGAGGATCTGCTGGACCATTTCTTCTGTAATCAAAGTGTCGGCTTCGATCAGGGCCTCCCCGCTCTCCGGATGGTAAATTGGCTCCAGGGTATAGCGGCCGATAAGCCTTTGCGCGGCATCCTGGAGGTTCTCGTCATTTTCAAGAAACTCGCTGAGCCGGATCGACTGGCCCGTGCCGCAGTCTTCTTCCCGGACGATAACATCCTGGACCACGTCGACCAGGCGGCGGGTCAGGTAACCCGAGTCGGCCGTCTTCAGGGCGGTATCGGCCAGACCCTTGCGGGCGCCGTGGGTGGAAATAAAGTATTCCAGCACGGTCAAACCCTCACGGAAATTGGCCCGGATCGGGATATCGATAATCCGCCCGGCCGGGTCGGCCATCAGGCCCCGCATTCCGCCCAGCTGGGTAATCTGGGACTCGTTACCGCGGGCCCCGGAATGAGCCATCATGTAAATCGGGTTGAGCTCGTCCAGGCCCTGCATTAAAGCGCTGGTAACCTCGTCCTTTGCTTTGCCCCAGACTTCAATAACGCTGTCATAGCGTTCTTTTTCAGTAATCAGGCCCCGTTCATACTGCTGTTCGATAGCCTCGACTTTTTCTTCACCGGCCTTCATGATCTCCTGTTTCTGTTCCGGCACCATAATATCGCTTACGGCCACCGTAACCCCGGCCCGGGTGGCGTAATGGAAGCCAAGGGTCTTGACTTCATCCAGGATTTCCGCCGTCTTGGTATTGCCATATCTCCTGAAGCAGCGGGCAATTAAATCGGCCAGAAAATCCTTCTTGATCGCTTTATTGCGCGGCAGCTCCTCCAGGGTTTTCTGGGGGTTAAAATTCTTGACTGGAACAAAGTTTTGTTCCGGCAATGAATCGTTAAAATCAGCATTGTTCATATAGGGAAAATCTTTAGGGAAGGCATCATTAAAGATGACCTTACCCACAGTTGTCAGGAGGTACTTTTTGCGGCGCACAAAGTCGCGCCCCTTGAACCCGCCGGCTTTGATAAATATGCGGGCCTGCAGGTCAAGATACCCCAGGTCGTAAGCGGTAACCGCTTCTTCAGGATTAGGAAATACCTTGCCTTCGCCCCGGGCCCCGTTTCTTTCAAAAGTCAGGTAGTAACAACCGAGAACCATATCCTGGGTCGGCGTGGTTACCGGCTTACCCTCCTTCGGGTTGAGAATGTTATGGGCAGAAAGCATCATCAGGCGGGCCTCCGCCTGGGCTTCGGCCGAAAGCGGCACGTGCACGGCCATCTGGTCACCGTCAAAGTCGGCATTATAGGCGGCGCAGACCAGGGGATGGATCTGGATCGCCCGTCCTTCGACCAGAACCGGTTCAAAAGCCTGGATGCCGAGGCGGTGCAGGGTCGGCGCCCTGTTTAAAAGCACCGGGTGATCCTTGATCACGTCTTCAAGCACGTCCCAGACTTCGGGCCGCACTTTTTCCACCATGCGCTTGGCGCTCTTGATGTTGTGGGCCTCGCCGTCGCTGACCAGCCGTTTCATCACAAAAGGCTTGAACAGTTCCAGGGCCATCTCCTTGGGCAGACCACACTGGTAGAGCTTGAGCTCGGGACCGACCACGATGACGGAACGGCCCGAGTAATCGACCCTTTTGCCGAGCAGGTTTTGCCGGAAGCGGCCCTGCTTGCCTTTAAGCATATCGCTGAGCGACTTAAGCGGACGGTTCCCCGGCCCGGTAACGGCCCTGCCGCGGCGGCCGTTGTCGATCAAAGCATCAACGGCTTCCTGCAGCATCCGCTTTTCGTTCCGGACAATAATATCCGGGGCGCCCAGGTCGAGCAGCCTTTTCAGGCGGTTATTGCGGTTAATCACCCTGCGGTAGAGGTCGTTTAAATCCGAGGTGGCAAAACGGCCTCCGTCGAGCTGGACCATGGGCCGCAGGTCGGGCGGGATTACCGGAATGCCATCGAGGATCATCCAGGACGGATCATTGCCCGACTGGCGGAAGGCCTCGACAACTTCCAGGCGCCTGATGGCCCGAACTTTTTTCTGGCCGCTGGAGTTGAGCAGGTCTTCGCGCAAATCCTGGGCAATCTGATCGAGATCGAGCCGCTTAAGCAGCTTTTTAATCGCTTCGGCCCCCATTTCGGCCTTAAACCCTTTACCGCTCTTAAAAAGAGCCTGATACTTGTCGTAATACTCCCGGTACTCAACCTCGGTTAAAAGCTGCTTGTCGCTTAAATAGGTTTCCCCGGGATCGATAACCACGTAGGCGGCAAAATAAAGCACTCTTTCCAGGGCCCGCGGGGACATGTCGAGCAGTAAGCCCATCCGGCTCGGGATACCCTTGAAATACCAGATGTGCGATACGGGCGCGGCCAGTTCAATATGGCCCATCCTTTCGCGCCGCACTTTGGCCCGGGTTACTTCCACCCCGCAGCGATCGCAGACGATACCGCGATAACGGACCCGCTTGTACTTGCCGCAGTGGCATTCCCAGTCTTTTTGCGGTCCAAATATCTTTTCACAGAAAAGCCCTTCCCGCTCAGGCTTCAGGGTCCGGTAATTGATTGTTTCCGGCTTCTTGACTTCACCCCGTGACCAGGCCCTGATCTGTTCTGAAGATGCCAACCCAACCTTCAAGGCATCAAAATTATTAACATCTAACAAAAAGATCTCTCCTTTCGCCAGGCTTAACCTGCGCTACTAGTAGATGCTTTCTTCGTCTTCCTCCAGCTCTTCCGATTCATCTGGCGATTGATCGCCGTCTTCACTGCCCTGATCTCCGGAGCGCTCCGGCTCATCAGCGCTTTCATCCTCTTCTTCCTCTTCTTCAAGCTGGTCTAAAGAAACTTCTTCAACATTCTCTTCCTGGAGATCCAGCGGTTCAGAGAGGTCTTCTTTCTCTTCTGATTCCCCTGTGGAATCATCTGCCGCTTCTTCTTCCAGGCCTAAATCTTCAGCAGCTTCATCTTCTTCTTTGCTTTCGCTTTCCTCTTCTTCACCTTCATCCTTTTTCTCTTTCTGGTAAATGAAGCGATCAAGGTCATCTTCATCGGACTCCATGCCCTCGATATTGACATCGAGGCGGCGGTAATCGCCTTCGTCCTCGCCTTCCTTGATCTCCACTTCCCCCTTTTCTTCGCTCAAAACCTTGACGTCAAGGGAAAGGCTCTGCAGTTCTTTAACCAAAACTTTAAACGATTCCGGCACGCCCGGTTCGGGAATATTTTCGCCTTTGACAATAGCTTCGTAGGTTTTCACCCGGCCAACCACATCGTCTGATTTTACGGTCAGTATTTCCTGGAGGGTGTAGGCCGAACCATAAGCTTCCAGGGCCCATACCTCCATCTCGCCGAAACGCTGGCCGCCAAACTGGGCTTTGCCGCCCAGGGGCTGCTGGGTAACCAGCGAATAAGGGCCGGTGGAACGGGCATGGATCTTGTCGTCAACCAGGTGGGCCAGCTTGAGCATGTAGACATAACCTACCGTCACCTTTTCATCAAAAGGCTCACCGGTTCGCCCGTCATATAGGGTGGTCTTGCCGTTTTCAGGCAGATCGGCTTCCCGGAAACACCCGAACACATCATCTTCGGAGGCCCCGTCAAAAACCGGTGAGGCGATACTGATGCCCAGCGTACTGGCCGCCCAGCCCAGGTGGGCTTCCAGGACCTGCCCGATATTCATCCGGGAGGGAACTCCCAGGGGATTAAGGACAATGTCCAGGGGAGCGCCGTCGGGCAGGAAGGGCATATCTTCTTCCGGCAGAATGCGGGCAATAACCCCTTTGTTGCCATGCCGACCGGCCATTTTATCTCCCTCGGAAATTTTCCGCTTCTGGGCCACATAAACCCGGACCAGCTGGTTAACCCCGGGGGACAGCTCATCGCCATCTTCCCGGTTGAAAACCTTGACATCAACTACAATACCCGACTCGCCGTGCGGTATGCGCAGGGAAGTGTCCCGCACTTCCCTGGCTTTTTCGCCAAAGATAGCCCGCAGGAGGCGTTCTTCCGCGGTCAGTTCGGTTTCCCCTTTGGGGGTAACTTTACCGACCAGGATATCGCCGGCTCTCACTTCGGCGCCGATACGGATAATACCCCGGCCGTCGAGGTCTTTCAGGGCTTCTTCACCCACATTGGGGATATCGCGGGTAATTTCTTCCGGGCCGAGCTTGGTATCCCTGGCTTCAGATTCATATTCCTCGATATGAATGGAAGTAAAAGTATCTTCTTTTACCAGTTTTTCGCTGATTAATATGGCGTCTTCGTAGTTATAGCCTTCCCAGGGCATAAAAGCAACCAGGACGTTGCGGCCCAGGGCCATCTCGCCCATGTTGGTGCAGGAGCCGTCGGCAATGACTTCACCGGCCTTCACTTTTTGCCCCCGCTGAACTATGGGGTGCTGGTTTACACAGGTGCCCTGGTTGGAACGCTTAAATTTCTGCAGGTAGTAAACATCGATGCGGCCGTCAAAACCGGGGACGCGATCAATTTCGAAGCGCTCCCTGGTCCGGCCGTTAATCCGGTAATTCCTGACATCCTCTTCGTCATCGCGGCGGACCACGACTTCGCTGCTGGTCACCCGGACCACTTCGCCGTCGGCCAGGCAAACCGCCACCGCGCCCGAATCTATCGCCGCCTTGCTCTCCAGGCCCGTGCCCACAAAAGGCGCTTCAGTCTGGAGCAGGGGCACCGCCTGGCGCTGCATGTTGGAACCCATCAGGGCCCGGTTGGCATCGTCGTTTTCCAAAAACGGGATCAGGGCGGTGGCCACACTGACCAGCTGCTTCGGAGACACGTCCATGAAATCAACTTCATTTGGGTGCCGCATAACCGTGTCGTAGTAGTAGCGGCAGATAACCCGGTTGCTGGCAAACCGGCCGTCTTCATCCAGCTTGGCGTTAGCCTGGGCGATGACGAAACGGTCTTCGTCATCTGCAGTCAGGTAAACAATCTCCGAAGTGACCCGTCCTTCATTTTTATCGACCCGCTGGTAAGGGGTTTCTATAAAGCCGTATTCATTGATGCGGGCATAAGTGCCGAGCGACCCGATCAGGCCGATGTTCGGGCCTTCCGGGGTTTCAATCGGGCAGATCCGCCCGTAGTGGGAATGGTGAACGTCGCGCACTTCAAAACCGGCCCGCTCCCTGCTCAGGCCGCCGGGCCCGAGGGCGCTGAGGCGCCGTTTATGGGTCAGTTCAGCCAGCGGGTTGGTCTGATCCATAAACTGGGACAGCTGGCTGCTGCCGAAAAATTCCTTAATTGAAGCAATCACCGGGCGGATATTGATCAAAGCCTGCGGAGTAATCGCTTCCACATCCTGGATGGTCATCCTTTCCCGCACGACACGTTCCATCCGGGAAAGGCCGATCCGGAACTGGTTCTGGAGCAGCTCCCCTACACTGCGCAGGCGCCTGTTACCCAGGTGGTCAATGTCGTCGGCATGGCCGATGCCATCAAAAAGGTTGAAGATATAGTTAACTGCGGCAATAATATCGGAGATAACCAGGTGCCTGGTCGCCAAATCGACATTGCCGTTACCGATGACCAGGTAGTCCCGGTCCCGGTAATTAATTTTCACTCTCTGGATATTGTTCTCATCAATAACCCGGGCCACCTCTTCATCAATGGTGGTCCCGGCCGGGAACAGGACTGTGCCTTCAGCGGGATCCTTGATCTCTTCGGCCAGTTCATGCCCGAAGAGGCGCTCGGTCATGGAGAGCTTCTTGTTCGCTTTAAACCGTCCCACATAGGCAAAATCATAACGCTTGCCGTCAAAGAACAGCGAATCAAAAAGCGACCGGGCATTTTCAACATTTAACGGTTCGCCGGGCCGTAAGCGCTTGTATATTTCCAGCAGAGCCGATTCTTCCGAATCAGTATGATCCTTATCCAAAATATCCTTCAGGCGGGGATCATGGCCCAGCACTTCCTGAATCTCTTCATCTGTACCGTAACCGATGGCCCTGAGAAGAACCGTTACCGGTATCTTCCTGGTCCGATCCACGCGGACATAAACACCCTCAGAGACATCTGTCTCAAACTCAAGCCAGGTGCCGCGATTGGGTATGATGGTGGCATTGATCAATTCCTTACCGGTAGCGCCGGTTGGATCAGGCTGCTTCTTGAAATAAACACCCGGTGAGCGGACCAGCTGGCTGACGATAACCCTTTCGGCCCCGTTGATGATGAAAGTGCCGTTTTCGGTCATCATCGGAAAATCGCCCATAAACACTTCCTGCTCTTTGACTTCGCCTGTTTCCTGGTTGATCAGGCGCACCTTTACCTTTAAAGGCACGGCATAGGTGGCATCTCGTTCCTTGCAATCCTCCACGGAATACTTTGGTTCGCCAAGCGAATAGTCGAAAAATTCCAGGACCAGGTTGCCTGTAAAGTCCTGGATTGGAGAAAAATCATCAAATATTTCCTTGAGACCCTGATTAACAAACCAGTCAAACGAACTGCGCTGCACTTCTATTAGGTTCGGAAGGTCGAGAACCTCGTTGATACGGGCAAATGAACGCCGTTGCCTTAAACCTGTTGCGACGTTAGTGGACATTAAAAAAAATCACTCCCCTGATACCTGGTTTATGATTTAAAACCGGAAAAAAAAGGCTGCACCAATTAAACAGCCAAATATCCTCTGTTACTCCTATGGGTAATTTGTCATCATTTAAGAAGGCTTTCCAAATTTCACTTAAAAACATACCTCGTCGTTGTACTAGACAACTAAAGATATTATCACAAGCAGATGTAGGTGTCAACAGTTGCGGGAAAAATATTTAAAAAAGATCTCAAAACCGTAGCTTTTTTCACTGACAGGCTGCCTGGTAGTCTGCAACTTCTTTTTCA
>PWFM01000207.1 GCA_003553895.1 Syntrophomonadaceae bacterium
GGATAAAAATATCCCGGCCTGCTTCGGTCAGTTTTTTAATCTGCCCGGCTATAATCCGGGTCTGGGAAGGAAGGATCAGCTTGACGTTATTTTCCATTTCCGCCCCGGGCCGGTAGATCAATATATCCTGGGTTCCGCTTCCGATATCTACAGCCAGTATCCCGTCAAGATTTTGCTGGTTCTTTTGGGTCAATTGATACCACAAGCCCTTCTATGTATCCTTTCATCCTGTCTGCATTATATAACAGTTACCGGCATAATGCATTCCTACCCGGGCGCTTTTGCGGAGCTTTTTAGGGAGCTGCGCACCAAAACATCTAATCCTGATCCAGCTTCAAATTTTTTAGGGTAATTGACCGGGCATCATATTCAAGCAGGCCATCCCGGCGCATTTTATTCAACTCCCTGCCTAAAGAAGACCGCTGCACCCCCAGCCTTTCCGCCAGCTCTTTCTTTGAATAATTCAACCTGATCACCGGGCTTTTTTGGAGATGGTACTCGTAGGTCAAAAAAGCAATAATCTGCTGACGGATAGTCTTATGGGAGATGGTCCTGATTTTATCAGCCAGGATTAACATCCGGTCAGAGATGGACCTCAGCAAAGCCACCATGAAATCGAGGTTGCTTCGGCCCAGTTCGATAATCAAAGATTTGGGCAGGCGCAGGATCACCGTATCCGCATCTGAAACCACCGTCATCGGGTAAATGTTGTTAGTTGAAAAAACAAGGTGGGCCCCGATAACATTCGGCGCTGAAAAAACATTAATAGTTAAGACGTTCCCTTCCTCGTCAATCTTTTGCACGGCTACTTTCCCTTCCAGGATAATATCCATGGCGTTACAAACTTCATTTTGCAAATGAATAATCTGTTCCTTGCCGTACTTTTTTATCTCATAGCTTGATCTATCGAACATCCTCTTTAGCTCTTCAGTGGAAAAACCTTCGAAAAAACTCAGGCCGGCCAGGGCATCAAGGTACTTTTCAATTTTAATCATAACCACCCCGATTGGTCATAAATTAGTTACATCGGTAACTTTTTTATCCTTCAATTCAGAGTATACTCTAGACAAACATAAAGAGAAAGGATGTTCAAAACCATGAAAAATAAGCTTCAACTGGCAGTCCAGGTTATCTTCCTGGTCCTGTTCCTGGTCCTGGTAGGAACCGGCCGGGTGCAGCTTTGGATGGGCCTGTTCCTCCTGGGAGTAGTCCTGGCCCTGCTGCTGTCAAGAATATACTGCGGCTGGATCTGCCCGATCAATACCGTGATGAACGCAGTAACCTGGATCAAGAAAATACTGGGCATTAAAGGGCAAAAAACACCGCAGGCGCTGACCAGGCCCTGGGTTCGTTACCTGGTCTTTGCCTTATTCGCAGCCACTTTCGCTGCCAGTATGATCACCGGGCAGCAGATACCGGTCCTGCCGATGTTCTTCGCCATCGGGGTTATCCTGACCTTCTTCTTTCCAGAAGCGCTGTGGCACCGCTACCTGTGCCCGTACGGGACGATCCTGGCCCTGCCGGCAGCAACGGCAAAGTACACTATGAACATAGACCAGGGAAAATGCACCAGCTGCGCGATATGTAAAAAAGTATGCCCGGCGGATACAGTGGAAGTAAATGATAAAAAGTATACGATCAATAAAAAAGAGTGCCTGGTCTGCCTTGATTGTTCATCCAGCTGTAAAGAGGTCGCCATCAGCTACAGTTAAGATTTTTGCTTTACAAAATCAGTTTTTATTTAACACCCGGGAGGTTTAATCCCATGCAAGTAATAAACCTTGAAGACCTGAAAGAGTTTTCCGCATCGGATTTTATCAAAAAAGAGCTTGCGGTTACAGATAATTTCAAACTGCTCTTGATCTGCTTCGAGGCGGGCCAGGAAGTCCCACCCTGCGTGATGGAGCGCAGCACCGCCTTTTATATTGTGGAAGGGCAGGGGAAATTCCTGGCTTCCGATCAAGAACATACCGTTACCAGCGGATCCATAGTTTTGATTGAACCTGATTTGGCCAGGCAAATCAAAGCCGACAGCCGCCTGGTGGTTCGGGCCATGCAGTATGAATAAAAACCGCTTAATATGACCGTGCTGAGAAGAAAACTTTCCATCCAGCTTAACGAACAGGAAAACCATGAATACGAGGTGGGCACCGGTTTAAAACTGGCCTGCTACTTTGGCACATCAGATAAGTATTTCGTTAATTTACAGACCGACGTAGATATAAGAGAAGAAAAGCAAAAGCACTGGAAAGAGTTGGAAGATATTAAGCCTATTCACGCTTAGAAACGGTAAGCCGGCATAAAAAGTATTTATTTACTGATCACAGATCTGCTGCTGTTTTACTACCCGTTGACTGGAAAAACAGTTTGATGTACGTTAGGATTATTAATGGAAACTTGAGTAATATGAAGTTTCCTTTTTATTTTCAAAGCTGTTAAAAAGAACCGTTTATTGTTAAACTGCTATAAAGGAGGAAACTCTAAAATGGACAACAGCTGCAGCCAGGAGCTTAGCGACAAGATAGAAGGCCGGAATTTTAAAAAGTTCGGCCTTGACATGAACCCGGTTGTGTCTTTCGCCAGTGCGGCGATCATTATAGTGATCTGCCTTTACGCGCTCTTGAACCTGGAACAAGCCTATGACTTTGCCATTTTGATTCAGGAAATTATCGCCCGCCAGCTTGACTGGGTATTCATTTTATCCAGCAATTTTATCGTTATTATCTGCATTTTCCTGGCCCTGTCCAGGCTGGGTAATGTCAGGATCGGCGGTGTCAACTGCGAAAAAGAATTCGGCAACTTCGCCTGGTATTCGATGTTGATTTCAGCGGGCATGGGTATCGGCCTGATGTTCTGGGCCGTCGGTGAACCCCTGACCCACTTTATTGAAGAGCCGCCCATTTTTACCCATTCCGATGCCTCTTTCACGGCCATGGCCACGACCTTTTATCACTGGGGCCTGCACCCCTGGGGAATTTACGCCCTGATGGCCCTGGCCCTGGCCTTTTTCGCCTACAACCGCAATATGCCTTTATCTCTGCGTTCGGTATTCTACTTTTTATTCAAAGATAAAATCTACGGAATTATAGGCGACATTATCGACACTTTTGCGGTCCTATCCGTACTGTTTGGCCTGGCGGCTTCACTGGGCCTCGGCGTCCAGCAGATCAACAGTGGCCTGGACTACCTGCTGGGCACCGGTATAAGCATTTGGATCCAGGTGCTATTAATAACGCTAATCACCCTGGTGGCAATAATATCGATTATCCTGGGTATTCACAAAGGAATCAAAACCCTGGCCATGGCTAATATGTACTTGGCATTTGTCTTTATGATGGCTGTTTTTATCCTGGGGCCAAGCGCCTACATCATCCGCCTCTTTTCGAATTCACTGGGGGTATATTTCAGCAGCCTGGTCCAGTATTCTTCCTTTCTCCCGGTAGATGGCAGCGCCTGGCAGGCTACCTGGACCATTCCCTTCCTGGCCTGGTGGATCGCCTGGTGCCCCTTCGTAGGGATGTTTATCGCCAGGATATCGGTTGGACGCACGGTCAGGGAATTAATTGTCGGGGTCCTGCTGGTCCCCTCGCTGCTGTCCTTTTTCTGGCTGACAGTCTTCGGGGGTGCGGCAATCAATATCAACCAGATTTACGATGGCGCCCTTTTCGAAGTGGTGCGGGACAACCTGCCGATAGCATTATTCGAGCTGATCACCTTTTTAAATATCCCCCTGGCAGAAGATATATTCAGGGTTGTAATCTACATCGTGGCCACCGCCCTGGTCGTTAACTACTTTGTCACCTCTTCAGACTCCGGTTCCCTGGTAGTGGACAAAATCGCTTCCGGCGGAAAGATTGAATCCCCGACAGCACAGCGGGTTTTCTGGGCCGTGATGGAGGGTTTGCTCGCCGCCACCCTTCTCCTGATCGGGGGAGACAGGGCCCTTGAGGTATTGCGATCAGCTGTAACCAGCGCCGGCCTGCCCCTGGCTATCATCCTGGTTTTGATGACCTTTTCCTTAATCCGGGGCATAGCAGTGGCCCATACAAAACAGATGAGGATCAAAGATTACCAGAAGATAGATAGGATCCTGAAGAAGAAATTGGACCAGGGAAATAGCGGCGGCCATGAACAATAACATACCAACACCTTTTTCAAGCAAAAGTTAAAACGATACCCGGCTCATACTTGATGCTTAAATGTAAAGCAGGTTTATTTTTAGTAAAGGTAATTCTGCCCGGACAGGGATTTTAAAAAAAGAACAGGGGGTTGGAAAGGCTGTAAAAGCCATGGAAAAAATTAAAAGCAGGCAGAATTACCGTGCTTTCAAACAGGATACATATTTAAAAATCATGCCTTGTTTCTGAGATTGTTTTTTAAATTTCGATAGTAGTTTTCATGCGGTCCGATCATGATTAACTCCAAGGTTTCAGGATCGGGAAAGCGGTAAGCCAGCAAGTAAGGCTGGTTTTGAAGCTTGAATTTATAAACAAAAACCCCCCGCAAGTCGCCTTTCTTCTTCTGGCCGATATTAGGATTGCCGGCAATTGTCTTAATGTTATCGTCAAGGTCATTTTTCTGCTGAGGGCTTAATTTCTTGACTTTCTGCTCAAAAGACCTCGATTGATATATTTTCATCTGCCTTTACCCAAACTTGTATTCAACTTTTTCATCCCGGTCCAGTTCTTCAAGCCCTATCAGCAGTTCTTTTATCAGATCATAGGTTAAATCCGGATTTTCTTCAGCATGCTTGCCAATTGCCGCCCAGTGTTCAATTTGTCCAGCCACAGAACGATGTTCAACCCGGCTGTATTTTTTTGCTTCATCCGCCAAATTATCTGATACCCTGATTGCTTTAGCCATAATTTATCACGCGCCTCCTTATATAGAGCTCTGTACCTGGATCATACCGCATTGTATTGCATTATGCAACTATTTATTGCAATAAACTAAAACTCTGCTGATATTTTTTAACCACTCCAGCAGGTTTTCCTATAATAATTCTCCCGATAAGCAAAACCCATAAGGAAGAAGTCTTGACTTGATCTCAAGTTAGAGTTACGATATCGGTAATCGATATCGTATTACGATATATTGAGGTGCCAGTCATGGAAAACAGGATTTTACGAAAGCTTTTTTTGGGGTTCATCCAGGTCCATATTCTATACCATGCCAGCAAAGAGCCGGTCTACGGCGTTTACATGATTGAAGAATTAAAACGCCATGGCTATGAGGTTAGCGCCGGAACAATTTACCCGATCCTGCACAACATGGTTGATGAAGGTTTGTTATCGGTAGAGAAAAAAGTTGTCAACGGCAAGTTGAGAAAATACTCCACCATTACCCCGGAAGGGAAAAAAGTCTTAAAAGAGGCCCGAGAAAAAGCAGAAGAACTGCTCCGGGAATTAAGGGAAGAATAAAAGGATAAACCTAAACTAGTATCGCCGGCTTAAAACATCGGATACAAAACTGAAGCCGGGAACCGGGAGAGGATCATATGTTTTACTTGAAAGATGTCCAGTTCAAAGATGTTTTGAAAATAGAAGAGCTGACCATAGAAACCGGAAAGATCACCTGTATCGTAGGTGAAAGCGGCAGCGGTAAAACCACACTCCTGAAAGTGCTCAATCACCTGATCAACTACGAACAGGGGCAAGTCAACTACAGGGGAGAAGATTTAAAAGAACTGGATGCTATCGCCCTCAGAAGAGAAGTAATTTTAGTGCCCCAAACCCCGGTCATTTTCCCCGGAACGGTCAGGGACAACCTCCAGATCGGCCTGCTGTTTTCTAAAAAAGAACCGGTGCCCGACGAGAGGCTGCTCGCAGAGATTTACAGGCTCGGCCTTTACAAGCAGCTGGAAGATCAAACAGAAACTTTTTCCGGCGGTGAGAAGCAGCGCCTGGCCCTGGCCAGGGTCATATTGATGGACCCGGAAGTCCTGCTGCTCGACGAACCGACCTCTGCCCTGGACGACAACACCGTAGATAAAATTATGGGCCGGATCCTGGAGTATGTCAAGGAAGGGCAAAAAACCCTGGTTATGGTTACCCATTCCAGGCAGCTGGCCCAAATGACGGGAGAAAAGATTATCACCCTGGAAGACGGATCGGTTTCAGGCATCGAGGAGGTCGCTTAGAATGAACGAAATTGCAGAAATTGGAACCTGGCGGTTGTTGTCGGCTTATTTATTCCTGGTAATCTTGCTGATCCTGGTCAACCGGAAGGGCATCGGGAAGGAAAAAGAAATCTTTTTTTCCGCCCTGCGCATGACAATACAGTTAATCGCCGTCGGCTATATCCTGATCTATATTTTTGAGCAAAAACATGTGGCTATTACATTGCTGGTCCTTTTGGTAATGCAGTTCTTTGCCGTCCGCAATATCTATGACCGGGTAAAAGTGCCGATTAAAAAGAAGCTGCGTCACGTGATTATTCTTTCCATGGTTGCAGGCACAGGCTTTACCATCTTTTATTTCTTGCTGCTGGTGATCAACATCGAACCCTGGTATGAACCGCGCTATTTTATCCCCATCGCCGGGATGATTATCGGCAACTCCATGACCGGCATTTCTATTGGGGTTGAACGGCTGATCGGCGAAATGAAATCAAAGAAGGAACAAATCGAGGGCGCGCTCATGCTCGGGGCCACCCCCCAGGACGCCACAGCCATGATCGTAAAAAACACTTTTACCGCGGCGATCATGCCGGCCATCAACACCATGGTCGGGATGGGCATCGTCTTTTTACCGGGCATGATGACGGGGCAGATTTTGGCCGGGCTCTCGCCCCTGGTTGCCATCGAGTACCAGATTGCGATCATGCTGAGCATCGTAGGGAGCGTCACCATCACCGTCTTTATGCTCACCAGGTTCGGTTACATTGTCTTCTTCAACAGGTGGAGCCAGCTGGAAGAAAACGATACTTGATTGAAAAGGCAGCCTCTTGTTCCTGGTTTAAGTTTTTTTGATTGGATTGGGAAAGAAGTCGTTTTGGCGTTGTTATTGCTACGTGGGAAAAGCAGGAATCGGTTCAATCTCTGTAAATCACTTAACTCTAATTTCCACCTCTTCCACCTGCTTATCCACGATCCGGAAGGCCCGTAAAACGGGCTTTTTCACATCTGCAAAAGAAGCGATCAGGTAATACGCATCCGGGTAGTAGCTCTGTTTCAAGTCTGTTTCCGAGGGGTAGGCCGGTGAAGCCGGGTGGGAATGGTAGATGCCCCAGATCTCGTGGCCCTGTTCCTCTATGTCCATGATTATCCGGTATAAATCGTGGGGTTCGATATGATAGCGGGTGGTGCTCTGAAGTTCATTGCGGGCCGGGTAAAACTGAAGAGGTCCCCGGTCAGCGCTGCCGGATATAACCCCGCAGGCTTCATAGGGCAGTTCTTTTCGAGCATGCTGGAGCATCTGTTCCTTTAGGGCCCTGGTGATCGTAATTTTACTGTTTTCCATTTCCGCCACCCCGATAGAAGTGTGATTATGCTCTTATTCAGGCTATGATCTCGCCACTATTTTACCATCCCAGCCCTGTCTTTGCCTGCAGTTTTTAACCTGCTTTTTAAACCTGAATCCAGCATAACATCAAGAGGCTTTTTCTCCTGGAAACTAAAACTCTAATCAGAATGGCAGGCAGGCCCCGGACTCTCATCATTCCACCATACTCAGGTAGAGATCTGTCCCGTCGGGCAGCACCGTGGCGACTATCCCGCTGTACCAGTCCAGGCACTGCAGGGCCGACGCTGCCGCTCATCGCTCATATCCTCCGGCATGGTCAGGATCAGGCGGTAGCCTCTCTGGCGGCGCATACCATGGCCAGGCCGCCTATCCCGGTATTGCCGCTGGTGGCCTCCACCACGATATCACCTTGCTTTAGCTCTCCCTTTTTCTCCGCTGCCAGGATCATGGCCAGGGTGATGCGGTCCTTCACGCTGCAGCCCGGGTTAACTCCTTCAACTTTTGCCAGCAATCGCCCCTTTTCTGTAGATGATTACAATCCCATCCAAAGAAATCAGGGGTGTATTACCCACCAGCTCCAGGACACTGGTTCTGTTACTCATCAGCTTTTCTCCCTGCTGGCGGTTTTGACCGGCAGACGGTTGTTTACCCAGGCGATGATTCCGCCTTCCAGGTTGTAAGTTTCATTAAACCCGGCTTCCCGCAGGACTTTTACCGCCCGGCGGCTCCTCTCTCCGATCTGGCAGACAAAAACTGCCGGCCTGGTATAGTCGATCTCTTCCAGTCGCCCGGACAATTCCCCCAGGGGAATCAGGCTGGAATCTTCCAAATGTTGCTTTTCATACTCCCGGAGCTCCCGGACATCAATAATCTGGGCGTTTCCTTCGATCATCCTCAAAGCCTCACCCGGGCTTATATCATAAGCATACTTGGCCTTATCTTCCTCTTCTTCGCCCTCCGGAACGGGCATCCCGCAGAATTGCTCGTAATCGATCAGTTCCGTGATGGTCGGGTTTTCCCCGCAGACCGGGCAGTCTTCCCTCGGCTGCCACTCGAAGGTATAATGATCATCGACCAGGGCATCATAAATATAGAGCTTGTTGATCAGGTTTTCACCGATACCCAGGATTAATTTTATGGCCTGCATTGCCTGCAGGGTACCCATCTGCCCCGCCAGGGCCCCGATGATCCCAGCTTCAGCACAGCTGGGCACACTACCCGGAGGCGGCGGTGACGGGAACAGGCAGCGATAACACCCTTTCCCGGGGTAAAATACGGTGGCCTGCCCTTCAAAACGCAAGATCGCGGCGTCAACCATGGGCTTGCCAAGCATCACGCAGGCATCGTTTAAGAGGTAGCGGGTGGGAAAGTTATCGCACCCGTTAACGACTACATCATAATCCTCGAGGATGGAAAAGGCATTTTCGGAACTCAAAATCACCGGATGGGTTTCCACCCGCACATCCGGGTTCAGCTTCTCAATCCGTTCTTTTGCCGTATCCACTTTCAATCGCCCCAGTCCTGCTTCGTCATGCAGGATCTGCCTTTGCAGGTTGGAGCGTTCCACCCGGTCCCCGTCTATAAAACCAATCGTCCCGATTCCGGCTGCTGCCAAATAAATGCCTGCCGGGGAGCCAAGCCCGCCTGCGCCTACGATCAGAACTTTTGAATCAAGTAGTTTTCTTTGCCCTTTTACCCCCACTTCTGAAAGCCGGGTGTGACGGGAATAGCGCTCCATTTGCTCCTTATTTAAAAGTGTGTCCCCATGCCGGCCGGGTTCGGCAGAATCCTGGTCAGAACCGCCGGCTATGGCCGGAACCAGGGCCACCTCGTCACCGTCTTTTAGGGCGGTATCAACGCCCTCCAGGGTATGGACTTCCACCCCGTTTACGTAAATATTGAGGTGGGAAACCGGTTCCCCGTTTTCATAAACCCTTTCTTTCAGGTCCGGGTACTGCTCCGTAATCGCCGCCAGCATCTGTTCAACACTGCCGGTTTCAATCTCAAGCCTTGACTTGTTATCCGTTAATTCGCGAAAAGGCGTCGGAATATATATGCCAACTTTTGGTCCCATCAGTCAGCCTCCTTTCTGCCTTGCAACCGCTGTTTCAGTCGGCGCCGGGCCTTAGATCGCCACCGCCCCGTTTATACCCCGGCCGGATCAGGACCGTTTAAAATAAATGCGGTAAAGGCCGGGTGAAGGTTCATCTATACCAAGGACTTCCGCCAGTTTCTTTTCTTTAACCGCATCCGGCACGGTATGGGTGGAAATGGTGTGATCGGTTATCTCCACCAGGATTTCTCCCGGGTTCATTTTTAACAGCTCCTTCTGGGCCGCTATAACCGGGTAGGGGCAAACCTCCCCGGTCACATCGAGTTCCCGGTTCGGATCAATTTCTTCCAGGTTCATTTCAGTTTCAACTTCCCTTGCGCTGCCAAGCCCGGACAGAGCTTCCCGGGCCTGGTTGAAGTCAGGGGTCGATTTCCTGTGATCAATCATTGCAATTCCTCCCTGTCTTTATATTCATTAACATACCAGTTAACTTACTATCATCCAGCTTTAATCTTAAATCACTTTTTCACAACGCCGGCGCTGTCTTTACCAAACCGGTTCAAAAATTAGCTGCCGGCCTGTTTCAGGCCCGCTTCCTGCTCCAGTCGGCTCATCTGCTTCTGCAGATTCCTCTGGGCCACGACGTAGCCGAGATAAACGCCAAGTGCGATGCCGGCCGAAGCCAGAAAGGAATGGACGGATAAAGCGGGGATCCCGCTGATGATATTCCCAATATTGCAGCCGGGCGCCATGCGGGAGCCAAGGCCCATGAGTGCACCGCCCAAAATTGCATTGGGGACCCTGTTCAAACGGGGCCGGCGGAAGCGCCAGGTACCGCTTAAAAACGAAGAGATCCCGGCGCCGGCGATGATAAAAATGATCAGCCACTCGCTCGGGCCCATAACCGCTCCCGGGTAAGCGGCAAACATAGCGCCAAGGTAAGGATTATCGAGCACGGCAGCCTCTCCGGCCAGCCGGCTCCAAATAACCCCGGCAATGCGGGTTCCCGGGCCGGTAATACCCCAGATGCTCCACCATAAGAACTGCAGGGTCACTGTCAGGCCAACCAGGATCCCGACCATCCTGGCATCCCAGCTTTTCCAGCGCAGGGGGTTCCCGGACAATTCCTTCCTGCCCCCTTTATCCTGCCTGCTTCCTTCAGCGGAAGATGCACTTCCTGTCTGCTTGGGAAACATCCGGAAAAACAGGTAGACCAGCAGCAGGAAAGCCGCAACCGTAACCGCCTCCGGCGGAATGTAATTATAAAGGGTTATGGGCCCGCTTACCGCCAGCGGTTCAAAATAGTAGGGAACAAAGAAAGGTTCATGCAGGGCCGCGTAAAAAAGGTAGCCGCCTTTCATGCCCAGGAAAACCAGCCAGAAATAGGCATAACCCATGCCGCAGCGATACAGGGTTCCGCTGGCGCAGGCCCCGGCCACGTACATGCCCACTCCGAAAACAATTCCACCGATCAGCGCGGTTCCGCCCACCGGAGGAAGCCACAGCCTGTCCAGAGGCGCCAGCCCGGCTGCCAGAATCAGCGACCAGCCGAAAAGAATAACCAGCACAGCCAGGATGACCCCCTGCAAGACCCGGTTATGTTTAAAGGCAAACCAGTCCCTGAAAGCGGAGACAAAGCAGAAATCGCCTTTTTGCAGGAGGACTCCGTATACCAACCCGAAACCTGCTCCCATGAGCAGCAGGCTATCTATTCCCCCCAACGAGTCCACCTCCTAAAATGATATTAATTCTATAGATTATGTATATTATAAACGTAAATAGTTTCCCCGTCAAGGGGTTTTCATCGAAATTTTGATTACCTATACCCCTGACCGAAATGGCTCTTTTGCTTTAAACACTTCAGTATTTACGTTCCCGGACCACTTCATTTCAGAGGTTTTGACTGGTAAACCTTCCGGCAGCAGGAACAGGGGCAGATCAAGCGGATACCGTAAAATTAAATTGAAAAACTGGGGCTCAGGGTTGTCTATTACTTGATCCGGAACGATCAGACTGTGTCAGACCATGAGAGTCGTTGTAGTTTCAGCCCTTGCAAATGATGAAATTTACCTCATTACGCAGAAACGCAAACAAAAAGGCTTTTTCCAAAAATAAAGGTTTGCATTTTTTACCCTTGCTTTAGGGCCCATTCCCTTAATCTGAACCCGTTTATCAGTTCAGCTGTTAATTACATAAAATCCTGGTAGCGCGACACTTCGCCGGGTGGAACGATAACACAGCTTCCTTCCCAATCCCACCCTATAATTTTTTTGAAAAAATCCGGCTCTCCCTGCAGCCGCACAAATTCCACTCCCAGAAAATCGGCTACTTTCTTTGCATATTTCGCATACTCCTCAACTTCCGGCAAATCTGTATCAATAAAGACGATCCGCTTGTAATTCTTGTATGACTCCCTGGTTATCCACAGGGCATTTTCCTCGCCGTACTTTTCAGCATACTCCTGGTATTCCTGGAGCGGATCGGCCTTTTGATCGATCCATCCCTTGCTCAGGTAGTAGGTGCCCGGGTCGGCGCCAAACTCCCGGTCGTATCTTTCCCTGGAGCCCAGCAGCAGGCTGATGCAGTCATGCACCCGGGGAATAACCAGGGTTTTGTCTCCGGCCCTCAAACCATCGAGCCCCCTCGAGCAGAGCCCGTAAACAAAAACCAGCGTATCAGCCTCATGCTCTGAGTCGATCCTTTTCTGCAGCTCTTCGCAAAGTTTTTCCGGAGTCCTGTGCAGGGCATATTCCATGTATTCCACAGGCTGGTTTTCAGGCCTGATTTTTTCAACTTCCTCCATCATCGTCTTACAGCAAATTAGCTTAGTTTTTTTTCCCATAATTATTCACCACACTTAAATATTTACCACAGATGCCGCTGCCCGGTTTAAAGCTTGCCCTTGAAATGATCGGCCACTTCCTGCAGCAGGCGAAAAGACCTGGTAACCGTTTCTTCCCCGTCCTGGTTGACCAGGCAGCAGCGGGCCGGGGCCAGCCATGCTTGCTGCAGGATTTGTTCACGCGGGATTCCCTGCCGGTCCAGGCTCTTCCACAACCCCTCCAGCATCTCGATCATCGAATGCACATTCTCGCGCTCAAATTCCTCGGTCAGGGTCGGGGTTATTCCCCAGGAAATAATGCCTCCACGCTCAAGAAAACCCCTGACCTCTTCGGCGTAACGGCTAAAAATATGGCCCTGGGCTAATACATCCAATGAAAGCACGTCCAGTTCCATCTGCAGCAAAAACGACCAGTCCGGGTTACCGCAGAGGTGCACCCCCCGCGGCCCGGGGAAACTATCCAGGAAAGCCAGGTAATCTTCTTTTGCCCTTTCACTGGTATAACCGGTAAAAGCCATGAAAATCATTTCCAGTCCCGGTTCGTCCACCCAAACAAAAGCGCCATTGTGCGCTCCTTGCATTTCCCCGAACTGGGCTTTAAGCTTCTTGGCTACGAAATCAAACACGATCTGCCTGACCTCTTCGTAGTAGATCATCGGCTTGTTTTTTTCATCGAGTATTTTAAGCCCGTAGCTGACCGGCCCGATGCTCTGGCCCCGGACATACTTGTAACCTGACAGGTCCTTTTCCAGGAAACGGTGGAATACCACCGAGTACTCCGGGGAAAGGCGGAAGAATTCCTCCTCTTCCCAGTGAGGCATGTATTCTTCAAAATCCTCGTAAAACTTGTCAATGGAAAAGCTGACCACCCGCCTGTCCATGTCAAGTATAATCCCTGGAAAATGTTCGGAAACCTGGGCGTACATATCCTCAAGAAAGCTCACCTTCGGCAGCTGGGGCCAAAAGGGTATATCCAAGCTTAAAGCCAGCTCCAGTGCCCGGTCGGCATCCTTGTGGGGCATGATCCCCATAGCCGTCGTCCGGCAACCGCCTTCCAGTTTTAAATCAATTTCCTTCATCAAGCAACCTTCTTTCGCCGGTCAACTGCTGCAGCCTGGTGATATCCTGGGCCACTTCCAGGGCGCCCACGTACCTGCCGTTTTCATCCCGGATTGCGAAAAAGATGATGTAAATCATCTTGCCCTGCAAATTAATCCAGAATTCGGCGCTGTCCCTGGTGCCATCTTTGAAAGAAGAAACAATTTTTTGCACCTGATCAACACTCTGCGGCGGGTGGCAGTTTTCCACCTTGCGTCCGATAATAGCCCTGGTCCGGACAAAAATCCGTTCTTCGTTCTCGGAAAAGTAGCGGACCACGTCATCCTGGTCAACAAAAGTAATATCCACGGGCAGGGCGTTGAGCATGTGCATCAGCTGTTTCGGGGTCAACTCTCCCGAGGGCAGTTTGATCTTGCTGGCTTCCAGGGAAGGCTCTTCGGCCGCAGTCTTTTTCAAGGTATCAGCCAGGTGGGCGGTGTCGGCAGGCGGTTCAATAAAAGCGTAGCCGACCTGGTCGCTCTCCTTGAGCACATCGACCCAGTCTGTGGTCTGCAGCTTCTCCAGGGAAGGGGGGAAAAGGATGTTTTCTTCTTTGAAAATCATGCCGTCCACTTCCTCCACCAGCGGGTTAAGGCGGTCTTCCACAAACCTTTCCACGTCTTTGGCGATAGCTACTTTATTCAGTTCTGCCTGGGCCTGTTTGAACAGATCCCTGATCTCGTTGTGCTTACCCCACATCACCTGGGTGGGGCCCATAAAACCGTAGCGCTCCAGGTACGGAAACAGGATCTGCTCTTTTCTGACATAGTGTTGTTCCACATCGCTGAGTTTATCAAGCAGGGCGGCCGCTTCCTCGCGGAATTCTACCGGATCCTTTTGCTCAGCCTTTAGGGCCAGATCTTTCAACAGGGTGGTAATCTTTTCTATTTCCCGGTTTTCCTCCTTGAAAAATTTCACCGGGTGGGCTTCGCTTTGCTCACCGCCCAGGTCCGCCTCCAGGCTCGATTCAAAGAGGAGGGCGTGAACGTTGCAAAACTTCTTGATCTCATCGGGCGTCATACCGTCGTCAATCAAGGACTGCTCCACCTGGGCAATCTCATGAGAGGAGATCGAGCCCACTTCCTGCTCCAGCTTTTTCTGCGCTTCCTCAAAGCTGAGGCCCCGGTGCAAGTCTAAAATAATATCTTTGATCACCTGCTTCTGCTTATCGAAATCTTTACCGCTCACCATACCTCCACTCCTTTTATTTAACATTCATACTGTTTCATACAACAGCATTAATTTTTTTCATCCAGGCATAATATCAAAGCCAAAGGCTGCCGGGCATTAGGTTGTAAATACCGGGCCCGGCAGCCTGCTTTGCTCTTAACCGAGAGTTGCCGTTAGATCTTCCTCGGCGGTGCTGATGGGCATAATATTAAATTTATCCACAAGGACATCAAGCACGTTCGGGGAAATAAAAGCAGGCATAGTCGGTCCGAGGCGGATATCTTTCAAGCCGAGATAGAGCAGGGTAAGCAGGATAGCTACTGCTTTCTGTTCATACCAGGAGATAATCAGTGAAAGCGGCAGATCGTTTAAGTCAAGATCGAAAGCTTCCGACAGGGCAGAAGCTACCTTGATCGCTGAATAAGCATCATTACACTGCCCCATGTCAAGTAATCTCGGGATGCCACCGATATCACCCAGGTCCTGGTCGTAGAAGCGGTACTTACCGCAGGCCAGGGTCAGCACCAGGCTATCAGGCGGTGTTTTTTCCACGAACTCGGTATAATAGTTGCGCCCCGGCTTGGCCCCATCACAGCCGGCCACAAGGTATATATGCCTGAGATCACCGCCCTTTACCGCCTCAACTACCTTGTCGGCAACCTCCAACACGGCGTTGTGCGCAAATCCAACTTTAACGCTTCCTTTGTCCTCATCCGCAGTGAACCCGGGCATAGAAAGAGCCTTTTCAATTACCTCACTGTAATCATCACCAACCAGATGTGTCGCACCCGGCCAGCCAACCATTTCCCGGGTATAGATATTTGCAAAATATGGTTCTTTAGGCTCCCTGAGGCAGTTGGTGGTCATCACAATAGGGCCGGGAAAATCAACAAATTCCTTCTGCTGGTTTTGCCAGGCGGTACCGAAATTACCGTAAAGGTGATCGTATTTATTTAATTCCGGATAGCCGTGGGCCGGAAGCATTTCACCGTGAGTATAAACGTTAATATCTTTACCTTTAGTCTGCTCCATGATCTTTTTCAAGTCATAAAGATCATGGCCGGAAACTAAAATACACTTCCCCTTCTTATAACCCAGGGGAACTTCGGTGGGAACCGGATTTCCAAAGGCTCCGGTGTTAGCAGTATCGAGCAGTTCCATGGCCTTCAGGTTAACCTCTCCGCACTTTAAAACAAGTCCTAGCCAATCTTCCATAGAAAGATCCAGGTTATTCAGCGAAGCAAGGCCTTCGTGGATATAAGCATAAATACTGTCATCTTCCTGGCCGAGGATACCGGCATGATGGGCGTAGGCCGAGATGCCTTTTATACCAAAGTACATGGCCTGCTGCAGGGAAACATTATCCCCGGGGACTTCCTTATTCCAGGGCTGCCCGATCGCTTCTCCCTGTTTAATCATTCCTTCCTTGTCAGGCGCAGGCTGAAAAGTGACAGGAGGTACAGAAGAATCAACTTTACCTCCTGCCGCCTCAACCTTTTCTTTTAGATCCTCCCTCAAACTAACCGCTTCGCGTATAAATTCCACAAATCTATCCGGATCAAAATTAACATTGGTCAGGGTAGAAAACAGGGCTTCTGCGGTAAAACGGTTTACCTTTTCATCAACTACCCCAACCCTGCGACCTTCATGGGCAAACAGGGCAATCCCCTTGACCACGTGACCCAATAAATCTTGCAGGGTCGCAACCTCGTGGGATTTTCCACAAACACCTTTGACAGTACAACCTTGCCCTTTAGCAGTTTGCTCACACTGGTTACAAAACATTTTATCCCTCCTAAAATCATTGTATTACCCAAAAATGTTGTCGTTATCTTCCCTTACCAGGTCGGCAAATGTTTCCCTGTCCAGTTCGGATAACAGGGCGTCCTGGGCCCTCTGCAGGATCACGTGCACCTGGCAGGACGACCGATTCTTACAATAGCTATTGTCAGCCAGGCACGGATTAATAGCCACTTCGCCTTCGATAGCGCCGACGACGTCGGCAATGGTAAACAACTCCGGCTTTACAGCAAGCCTGATCCCTCCCTGCATGCCTCTCCTGGTTTCCACAAACCCGGTCCGAGTAAGCATCTGAACAGTTTTACTTAAAAACGTCTCCGGTAATTCTTGCTTGACCGAAACAGCCCTGCTCTGGATAAATTCCCCCTTCGGCAATTTAGCCAGTTCCAGTAAAGCCCTTATTGCATATTCACTCTGCCGTGTAATCTGCATTATCCTGCCTCAGCCTCTCCAGCGTATTTTTAATTGGTCGGATTTCAGAACAATGGCATAAAAGAACCGGCCCTGGAACACTATAAACAAGATATATTTTACCTTATTACTATTGTTTCTGTACAAAAAAAACAAATCCTGCCCGCAGATCAAATTTTTTTGTTTTTCTATACCAACCCTGACCATAATCCCCAGGTCCATATAGTACTTTGCAGAACACATTTCAGTAACCAGGTCGGCCCGCCCGCCAATCTCCGGCGGCACTTTGCGGCCGGTTAAAACCACGTCCATGAAGGCTTTTTTGGGGGTTCATCCAGTTACACATCCTGTATCATGCCGGCAAGGGACCGGTTTACGGCGTTTACATGATCGAAGTGTTAAAACGGCACGTCTATCACGTCAGCGCCGGCCATGACGGAGCCCAGGGCCACCTCGTTTACATCCCCGAGAACGGATTCACCCCCCCCGCAGGGGCCATGCGCGAACCCAAGCTTATGATCATAGCTTCCAATACCGCATTGATGCCCGGTTATGGCGGAAAGCAAACCAATCCCTGCAGGCGGAACTAGAACAAATATCTCCCTTTTGCAGTAAAATGGCGTAAATCAACCCGAAACCAATTTTCAGCAGGTAATTATCCACTATCCCACTACCACACCATCCTCATCTCCGGGCTAATATATAATTATTGCTATAGTGTTTATAAAATATAGGGTAAAAAAATAATCCGTCAAAGCCCCGCGGCACAAAATTTGCCTTAAAGAAACAAAAAAGATCTGTTTGCTGCGTGTTGACTATCCTATAATGCCTATGGTATAACTATCATTAGCAGGGGTTAAATCAACCCGTAGAAATGGAAGGCAAAGAAAAATGTTTAACGGCCCTGGAACAGCAAAAGTCCCACCAACTGTGTTCAGTTGGAAGTTGTTTCCGGCAGAACGGAGGAGATTATTTTTACCCTAATTGTTAGGGCTACCTAAATTTTATACTACCGGGACGCCGTTCCTGGAACAGGAGGTTGATTCTCAAATGATAAATTCTAAATGGTTAAAATACAGCTTGTTTACAGCGGTTGCCTTCATAATGGCCGCCCTGCCTTTCACGCTTGTCGGCTGCGCGCCGGGCGGTGGGAGCGAGGGTGAGCTCGTCGTTTACAACGCCCGCAGCGAAACCTTCGTGAAACCGCTCCTGGAACAATTCGAATCAGAAATGGGGATCCGGGTCAGGGTCCTTTCCGGCAGGGAAGAGCTGGTCAACCAGATCGAAGAAGAAAGGAACAATGTCCGGGCCGATATATTCATTTCCAACGACGCCGGGGCCATGGAGTACCTGCGCCGCCAGGACCTGCTGGCGCCAAATGATGCCCCGGCCCTGGGAAAAATCGATCAGCGATTCCGCGCCGCCGACGGTTCCTGGGTGGGCTTATCTGCCCGGGCCCGGGTCCTGATCTATAACAAGAACCTGATCAGCGAGGAGGAAATGCCTGAGTCTCTCAGGGAGCTGGCCGATCCCGAGTGGGCCGGCCGCTTTATGATCACCAGGGGCGGCAACATCTCCATGGTTACCCATGTAGCCGCCCTGCGGAAAGCCTGGGGAGACGAAGAAACCCGCACCTGGCTCTCGGGTTTAAGTGAAAATGCCGGCGCCATCACCGGCGGCCACACCGACATCCGCCGGGCCGTGGGAGCAGGCGAATACCTCATTGGCCTGGTCAACAACTATTATTACCACCTCCAGCTCGAAGAGGACCGGGATAACAATGTCGGGGCTGTTTACCCTGACCAGGGCGAAGGAGAAATCGGGACTTTTGTCAATGTCGCCGGGGTAGCCCTGATCAATGACGGGCCCAATAAAGAAACCGCCCGGGCTTTCATCGACTGGATCCTGGAAGATGAACAGCAGCACGAGTTTTCCTACCACAGCAAGGAAACCCCTCTTAACCCGGATATCCCGGCGCCGGAAGGGGCAAAACCAATCGACCGGTACAGGGCTATGGATATTAACCTGGCCAACCTGGGTCCGCACTGGCCGGACGCCAAAGAACTGATCCAGGAATCGGGGCTCGACCTCGGCATTTAAATACAAAATAGGAGATGGAGCGGTTATGGCTGAAAAACAAACACTTTGCCAGGATAAGAGCAGGCCGGCGCTGTCCCTGCAGGAGATCCTGCAGAAGCCTTCCCGCTTCCGGCTTTATATCTGGCGCGGAAATCCCCCGGGTTTTGTCCCCGAAGCTCTGGCCCTCTTTACAGCCCTGGTCATGTTTATCCCTATCCTTTATGTCATGGTCCGGGGTTTCCAGGGCGGCTGGGAAAGATGGCTTTCCCTGCTCGACACCCGCATCCCCCAGCTGCTCTGGAACACCCTCAGCCTGACTGCGGCCGTCTCCCTTGGCGCCCTTTTGATCGGGGTGGTAGCAGCCTGGCTGGTAACGCGCACCGATTTGCCCTACCGCAGGACCTGGGCCTGGCTGCTGGCCTTGCCGCTGGTAATCCCGCCTTACGTCGGGGCCATCTCCTACATAATCATATTCGGGCCGCAGGGCCTGCTCAGAAATATCCTGGGGCATTCTCCCGTCGATATTTACTCCTTCGGCGGGGTGGCCCTGGTTCTGACCCTGTTCACCTACCCTTATGTCTATTTGATCACTTCGGCGGCCCTGAAAAGGTTCAACCTCAATTACGAGGAAGCAGGCCGGATCGCGGGGCTGAGCTACCCGCAGGTCTTCTTGAAAATCATCCTGCCCCTTTTACGCCCGGCCATGGGGGCGGGGTTTCTGCTGGTCGCCCTCTATACTCTTGCCGATTTCGGGCTGGTGAGCATGCTCCGCTACACCACCTTTACTACGGCTATTTACTTCCAAACGGGCAGTTTTGACCGCCATTCGGCGGCGGTTTTAAGCATGGTCTTGATCATGATCACCCTGGTAATCCTAGGCCTGGAGTACCGCACCCGCAGCAGGCAGAAGTATTTCCAAACTGCCGGGTCTTACCGGGAACCAGATCCCCTGCAGCTGGGGCGGTGGCGGCCGGCCGCTTTGGCCGGCCTGGGCATAATTGCCGCCGCAGCCCTGGGCCTGCCGCTTTCCGTCCTGGTTTACTGGTCCTATTACGGCATTGCCCGCGGCGCCCTGGACAGCCGTTTCCTTGAATATTCCTACCACAGCCTTTTAACTGCCGGCGCGGCAGCAGCGGCCTGTGCGGTTTTAGCCCTGCCCCTGGTCTACCTTAAATCCAGGCACCCGTCGGTGCTGAGCAGTTTCTATGAAAAGCTGGCCCTGGCCGGCTACGCCCTGCCGGGAGTGATCATCGCCCTGGGCATGGTCTTTATCTTTAACAACTACATCCCGGCCCTTTACGGCACCGCAGTAGTCCTGGTTTTAGCTTATATCATCCGCTTCCTGCCCCAGGCCATGCAGGCGGAAAGCTCGTCACTGAACCAGGTTTCGCCCCGGCTGGACGAAGCCGGGCGCAGCCTGGGCTATTCGCCCTGGCAGGTTGTCACCCGCCTGATCCTGCCATTGATCCGGCCCGGTGTCCTGGCCGGGATGGCCCTGGTTTTCGTCAATGCGGTCAAAGAGCTGCCGGCCACCCTGCTGCTGCGGCCGCCGGGCATGGACACCCTGGCCGTGCGGATCTGGATCGAGGCATCTGAAGGATTTTACGAAATGGCCGCGCCGGCCTCGCTATTGATTATCATCGTTTCGGCTCTGCCCCTGAAGTGGCTGATCAGCCGTTTTTAAAGGGGAAAGTTATCTTGGAGAAAAGAGGAAGTGATACCGCCATGATTGCAATAGAACTGATCAAGGTCAAAAAAAAATATCCGGGCTGCAGCGTGCCCGCGGTGGACAACCTGTCGCTGGCCGTTGAAAAAGGGGAGATAATGACCATCCTCGGACCCAGCGGCTGCGGAAAAACCACCACCCTGCGCCTGATCGCGGGCTTCGAGCGCCCGGACGGTGGCACCATTGCCCTGGCCGGACGAACCGTTACCGGACCGGGACAGTGGGTCCCGCCGGAAAAAAGAAAGGGGGGCATGGTTTTCCAGGATTATGCCCTATTCCCTCACCTGAGCGTGGAAGAAAACATCGCCCTGGGCCCACCCGGGGAAAACAGGAAAGAAAAAGCCGACGAGATGGCCGCCCTGGTCAATCTTGCAGGCCTGGAAAAACGCTATCCCCATGAACTTTCCGGCGGACAGCAGCAGAGGGTAGCCCTGGGCCGGGCCCTGGCCGGCAACCCGGTCGTGGTCCTGCTCGACGAACCTTTCAGCAACCTCGACACCGATCTGCGCAACCACATGCGCCGGGAAGTGACAAAAATCATCAAGGCCGCCGGAACAACTGCGGTCTTTGTTACCCACGACTTAAAAGACGCCCTGGCCGTTTCAGACCGGGTAGCGGTGATCAGGGACGGCCGTTTGGAGCAGGTGGGGACGCCGGTCGATATTTACCGCCACCCGGAAACAGAATTTGTGGCCGCCTTTGTCGGCAAATCCACCATCCTGGAGGGGGAAATCGGCCCTGATCACTGCTCGGTCAAAACAGCCATCGGCATGATCCCCTGTGGCCACACCCACAACCTGCCTGCAGGCCGGCCGGTAAAAGTGTCCATCCGACCGGACAGCTTTGAGCAGGACACGGAAGGCGATATCAGGGGGATAATCAGGGAAACCACCTACGGGGGAAACGAGATCGAGGCCCTTCTTGAGGCACACACCGGCAACGGCCCCGTCAACCTGCAGGTCCACATCCATCCGGAAGAAAACGTCCGGGAAGGCACTGAGCTCCGCTTCCATGTCCTGCCCGAATTCGTGGCAGTCATCGACTCATAACTTTGAATCCTCTGTGGCCATGCGGATAAATTCGTTAATACAGGACTAAATCCTGTCCAGGAACAGTAACCGGTTACCTGCTTGGATCTATGTTGATTGCTGCCAGTAATTTGCTCTATAATGGTCATATACAAAGGAGGAAAAATCAATATGAAGATGATGAAAGGAATGCTCATTGCTCTGGCTCCGGTGACGCTCTTTGCCCTATATTCTTTCCGCCTTAATGCACTGCTCTTAATTCTGGTCAGCGTGGCCGCAGCTGTAGCTTCGGAAGCACTGTACCAGTACTTAACAAAAAAGCCGATCAAGATAAAGGACCTAAGCGCGATAGTGACCGGCCTGCTCTTGGCGCTGACCGTCTCACCTTCCCTGCCCCTTTATGTTGTAGCAGCCGGCGCCGTTTTCGGTATTGTAATCGGCAAACAGCTCTTCGGCGGTTACGGTAAAAATATTTTCAACCCGGCTCTTTTTGGCCGACTGTTTATTATTTATGCTTTCCCGGGAACGATGGATCCGTGGTTAACACCGGTAAACGGTATAGCCACAGCCACCCCGCTGCAGATCCTGCGCAGTGAAGGAGCGTTGACCCCCTTGCCGGATCTTTTCTTGGGAACAATACCGGGCAGCCTGGGAGAAACATCGGCACTGCTGCTTTTGATCGGAGCAGCCTGGTTAATCTATAACCGCTATGCCAACTGGCGTATCCCGCTAAGCTGCCTGGCCGCTGTGATCATCGTTTGCCTGTTAACCGGCCAGAACGTTCTATTTCACCTGTTATCCGGAAGCCTGCTCCTGGGCGCATTTTTCATGGCTACCGACCCGATAACTTCACCGAAAACACAGCTAGGACGCTATATTTTCGGCTTTGGGGTGGGTCTGATCATCATGGCCATGCGCCTGTGGGGATGGCTGCCGGAAGGAACTACATTTGCCATCATTGCTATGAACCTGTTTGTTCCCCTGATCACCCGCTATACCAGACCTAAAAAAAAGCCACAGACAGTTTAACCGCAAACAGACGGCAGGCCAATTATTCATTGCCCCTAAAACTGACTTTCCTCAGCAATACCCGGTTTAAATGATATGCTCCCCTTAACGGTAAGCCGGTTTCAAACAGCTGCTGATAGGGAAGCATCCTTATATCCATAAGCATTAGAGTTTACAGGAGGCTTTAAAAAAAGCTAAGCTTCGATTAATCGTTAAAAACCTCCTTTGATATTTCGCCAAGCAACAGCTCAATTTCGCTGACATCGACGGCAAGGCCCTTTACTTCGGATGGATCGCTGTCGCGCAGTGTGGCAAAAATCACCCCGACCACTTCCCCCTGATCATTAAACAGCGGACTGCCGCTGCTGCCGGGGTAGATTGCGGCCTGGATCACCAGATACGGCGCTTCACGTTCAGCAGGGTGCTTAGAATAACCAATCATAAGTCCCTTATTGGCAATCCGGGCAAACTGCAGCGGGTTTCCAATTACCAATAACTCATCTCCAGGCTCTGCTCTCTGTTCGGACAGGGACACTGCTGGAAGATCTTCTCCCTCTATTTCAATTACCGCCAGGTCGACATGCTCAGAGACATACCATTGCTTTGCGGAATAAGCCCCCCGTCCGGGAAAAGAAACCCTGATCATCAAAGCATCTTCGACCAGGTGGCGATTGGTAACAATCAACCCGTCAGAGGCAATGTTAAAACCGCTTCCGCGGGCCTGACCACCGGGAGAACCTGAACGGGAGTCAATGAAAACCTGGACCACAGCTTGTCTCGATTCTTCCACCAGCGGATCATCGGCCAGGGCCCAGGACTCCTGAAGAAAGGAAAAAGCTGGTCCGGCAAATACTGTTAACCACCGGCCGGTCACGGTAAAAAGAAATATCAGGGCCAGCAAGAAGGCAGTCACGCTTAAAATTATACGCCGTGACCGATATAAAGCAGCATGATCAGCGGCAAGATCGCTTTCGCCTTCTTCATATTTGCGATTAATCTCTTCGATTAAATCGAGATCATGGTCATCGTTATCTTTACGTCTAACTTTATTTTCACTCCTTTATTGAGCCGGGAAACAGGGGCAACCAAAAATATGATCACCGAGAATACTTTTTGCCAAACTCCACCGCAGTTCCTCTTCTCACAATTATTACAAATTATCGCTTACCTTAATTATCGCTGATTTTTATCCTTTTGGAAACAGCAAGTTACGGCTGCCCGGCCCGGCATCACCTGTCACGTGTCATTGTTCTCTTCGCCTATTGGAGTTATAATTATAACGCAAACTTAAATATCAAGCGAGGTGAATGGCCTGCGTTACGGGTGTATGCCGGAAAATTTATGCATCCCCGCAAACACTGCCGGCCAAGTGTTGAGCAAATCAAAGGACAGACAGCAATTTGAATCGCCGGAACAAAAAGCGTTAAAAAAAAAGATCCACCGGGCCCTGCTGGAAGCAAGAAATGCCCAGCACAACGGTGACCACGAGGCGGCGCGAAAGATCGTGCGCCAAATAATGGCTGAAGCGGCGCCGGAAGCCTACCGGGCCAGCCTTGAAGGCGGCTTCAATTGGGTAGTGGAAACCCTAAAGCCGCTTGATGAGTTGATGCTGCCGGACGATGATAGTGATGAGCATTAATTTTTTCCAACACGGTCCTAAACAGCAATCAGCAGCGCTGCCACCAGTGCAACAATTATAGCCACCGGTATGACAATCAGGATAGCGAAATAGATTATATAGGCGCCGATACTTGCCCCGGTAGAAAGGCCGTGGCTTTCCCGCAGGGCTATAACCTGCAGGACAATAACCCAAACCGATAGTCCAAAAGTGATCAACCCGCTTAAGATGCTGCCAGCCGTCCCGAAATAAAAAGCAAAAAGAGTAACCGGAACAATAATGATCATCGGAAAATCGGCGAAACAGAATGCGCAAAAGAAATTCCAATAAAGACCCCTGCCGCCAAATAATTTGGCTAAAAGATGAAGCAGGCCGGTGAAAATAAATACGGATACGCCGGCAAAAGCCAGCCCTCCAAAAATAATAACAGATGTTGAAATATACAGGTCAAATTCAGCCATTACTTCTGTTAATCCCCGGAGCCCCTGATCGCCATAGAGATTAGCCAGAAAAACCAGGATGGTAACCCCAAAGTAAACCAGCAAAGCCCAGCCGATTGGTTTTTCGCGGGCAATCTCATCTAAAGTTTTTACCGGACTGGCCATCACCCCGAAAAGCCATTCGACAAGTTTATCACCCATACTGCAACCTCCTCTGCTTTTTTGAAATATCTACCTGACCTGGTAACGGATATCGGGGGGGACTCCCTCTCGCAGTTTTTCAAGCAAGACAATTTTCGGATCTGTAAATGATCTTTCCAGAACAGCTAAAACGCTGTAGCCATAATCAAATATCTGCGCAAATAGTGACGGCGCCGGGTATTCATAACGGACCGGCTTTTCGAGGTCGTTCATTTCAGCCAGGTATTCTATGGCTTCTTCAATTCCGCCCAGGCGATCGACCAAACCAAGCTCTAAAGCCTGGCTGCCGAGGAAAAGCTCGCCGGTAGCCAATTCGCGCACTTCTTCGGGATCCATATCCCTTCCTCCGGCCACATCAGTAATAAACTGTTCGTAGGCTTCATCAGATATATCCTGCATAAGCTGTCTTTCTTCGTCGGTCAGGGAGCGGCTGAACATATCCTTGTGTTCACCGGACTTAATGGTTTCAACTTTGATCCCCAGCATTTCATAAAGTTCTTCCATATCCATAATAGAACTGATAACACCGATCGATCCGGTCAGCGTCCCCGGATGCGCCACAATCCCCTGGGCCGGAGCAGCGATATAATAACCGCCTGATGCTGCCATGTCAGCCATGGAGACCACGATCGGTTTCTCAAAATTCCTGACCATGGAAGCTATTTTCTGGGAAGCCGCGATTGATCCCCCGGGGCTTTCGATCCTTAAAACCACACCTTCAATGGCAGGATCTTCAGCTGCCCGTTCAAGCTGCCGATAAACCTGATCTGGGGTGATGCCCCCGACAAAAAATCCGCCTGGTGCTTCTTGAATGGTTCCCGCCAGTTTAATTACAACCACCCGCTCTTCACCAACTCTGTCCGGCTCCCTCACCGGATCAACGCCGTTAAGGAAAGGCATTGCGATAACCGCAACAACCGCGATAACGATTAAAGCGGTGATAAACAGTTTTCGTTTTGTCAATACCATCCACTCCCATCGATATGATTATGCATACATGTTTTTAATTTGACAGGCCGATCGTTAATTCCTTCATCAGCCAGTATTAATAAGCCTGTGTTTTGATCTTTCCGTAATCATTTCTTATTCATTAATAATTCCAAAGGGTAGTTGTGTCCGTTTATGCGTTGTGTTAAAATATACTTAACTGCTATAGTTATAAATTAACACGCTGTGAGGAGGCGATCATGTGGACAAGGACAAATTTACCACAAATGCGGTCAACCTGAAAACACTGACTGATTACCAGAAAGGATCCATTGTAAGCAAAGAAATACTGAAAAAAGAAAGCGGAAGTGTTACCATATTCGCTTTTGACCGGGGTCAGGGTTTGAGCGAGCATACAGCCCCTTTTGATGCCCTGGTTTGCGTGCTGGACGGAAACGGTGAAATAATTATCTCCGGAGAGTCTTATAATGTCCAGGAAGGCGAAATGATCATAATGCCGGCTGATGAACCGCATGCTGTAAAAGCAAATGAGCGCTTTAAGATGATGCTGGTTATGATCCGATCCTGATCATTATTTACCAAAACATTTTAGCAGGAGGTTTTTTTGATGTCTTTTAAAGTCAATGATAATGTAACCTGGGTGGGCAAAGTAGACTGGGAGCTACGCAAGTTTCACGGTGAAGAATTAAGCACTCACAAGGGGAGCACCTATAACTCCTACCTGGTCAGAGGTAAGGAAAAGACTGCTTTGATTGATACTGTCTGGCGCCCCTTTGCCGAAGAGTTTGTCAGTAATTTAAAAAAAGAAATCGACTTAAACGAGATAGATTATATCGTGGCCAACCACGCCGAGATTGACCACAGCGGTTCTCTTCCTGACCTGCTGCGCGAAATACCGAACACTCCGGTTTTCTGCAGTAAAGCCGGGATAAAATCGCTCAGCGGGCATTACCACCAGGACTGGAACTTTCAGCCGGTAAAAACCGGCGACAAGCTCGATCTTGGCGGTAAAGAGTTAGTTTTTA
This sequence comes from Syntrophomonadaceae bacterium, assembly GCA_003553895.1. Lineage (GTDB taxonomy): Bacteria > Bacillota > Dethiobacteria > DTU022 > DTU022 > B1SED10-74M. Next base: position 26,911 of record PWFM01000207.1, read on the forward strand.
TCGAGGCCAAGATGCTCCACTGGCCGGACAGTATGTTCTGCTACCTTACTGAAGACAATTTGCTTTTTCCCAACGACGCATTCGGTCAGCACTATGCCTCAGAGCATATGTTTAATGACCTGGTAGACCAGGATGAACTCTACCGGGAAGCGATTAAATATTATGCCAACATCCTGACTCCCTTCAGCAGCATGGTCACCGCCAAAATCAAAGAGGTAGTCGGCCTTGAGCTGCCTGTAGATATGATCTGCCCCAGCCACGGGGTTATCTGGCGCAGTGATCCGCTCCAGATTGTCAACAAATACATGGAATGGGCCGACAACTACCAGGAAAACCAGGTCACACTTATTTATGACACCATGTGGGAAGGCACCCGGAGGGCTGCTGAAGCTGTTGCAGCCGGAATCAAGGAAGCCAACGACGCTATAACGATCAAACTCTATAATGCCGGCCGTACAGATACAAACGATATTATCACAGAAATTTTCAAGTCGAAAGGAATCGTGGTCGGATCGCCGACGATTAACAAGGGGGTTTTGCATTCAATAGCCGCCCTGATGGAGATGGCCAAAGGGTTGAATTTCAAGCAGAAGAAAGCAAGCGCTTTCGGTTGTTATGGCTGGAGCGGTGAATCAGCTAAACTGGTCAGTGAAATGCTGGACCAGGCCGGCTTTGAGTTGATTAACAAAGATGGGCTAAAAATGCTCTGGAATCCGGATGAAGAAGCAATCGCCGCTGCCAAAGCATACGGCAGGGAAATCGGCAGTACTCTGTCTTAAAAAAATAAGTCTTGTCTGACCAGGTAATTAAGATTACGCACAGGACGGGGGAAATAGATTAGTCTATATCCCCCGTCCTGCTTTGAAAGCAAGCATCCGCTTAACAATAAATCTTTATAAGATGAGCTAAAACACGATCCAGCCTGCCTTTACAGTGCGCTTATCAGCCAACGCTGCCTGTTTAGCGGACCTGTTTTTTGGGCTATAAAACCCTATTCTGCGGACACCGGGAACCGATCGCCCCTAACCTGCAGATTACCGATGCCGTTCCAGAATATATCGAGGAGTTTGCTCAGCTGTTCTTCTTCTAAATCAATATTATCGAGGACAACCATACCGCCCATGACCACACAATTGAGGGCGAGGAAAAGACGTCCGGCCATTTCGATGTCGATGTCGGAACGGATCTCCTTTGCGTCGATCCCCTTGCGGAACAGGTTTGTTATCCCCTCCAGCAGTTCCTGCCGCCTGTCAATCACCCAGGCCTGTAATTCCTGGAAACTAAGTGGCCGTTCGTTAAACAGGAGATGTAATTTATTGCGGTTATCTTTGAGAAGTTCGAGGTGGGTATTGACAATGTCCTGCAAAGTTTGTTTGACTGAAGTAGTTTCAAAAAGGTGTTTACTAAATGACTGGAGGTATGAATCAGCACAGTAGGAAAAACTTTCTTTGAATAAACCTTCCTTGCTGGAAAAGTATTCGTAAACCGTACCTTTTCCCACTTCAGCCCGCTCGGCAATCTCAGTGATGGTCACCTGGTAGAAATCTTTTTCCAGAAACATTTCGACCGCCGCAAGGAGGATTTGCTCCCTTTTATTCCCAAAATCTTTTTTCCGATTATTTGTCACAGTCATTAGCATAAACCCCTTTCTTTTAAGCTTCAATCTGACACAAACTCTCCTTGTTCAACCGCATAAGCATTTCACCCGGTTGTTAAAACCGGGCCGGGCATTCTGTCAGTGGATTACCGAAACCAGATCCTGGCCTGACAGATTAAACAAAATAAGGATAACTGCCATCAGGATTATAACAACTGCCATACGCAAGATAACCATAATCAAAGGCTTTTCAATTTTGCCGATGCGCCTGCTCCCTGCCCCGGCAAAAGGCTCGGACCAATCAGCAGCGGGAGAAATAATTTGTGAATGGCCGGAAAACGAAATATCCCCTGCTTCAATGCCCTTTTCTTTAGTAAGCACCATGTAAATTGAGGGAATGGCCAAAAGCAACAGAAGAGTTCCTGTAATCTGACCGCCGATAATGGTTATAGCCATTGGCGCCTGAAGCTGGCTGCCTTCACCGATACCTAAAGCCAGTGGCAAGAGACCCAATCCGGTGGTAGCAGTGGTCATCAAAATCGGGCGCAGACGGGCAGCTGCTCCTTCCACAACAGCTTCTTTCAATCGCAGGCCGTGGATCCTGCGCTGCTGGTTGATGTAATCAACCATAATAATTCCGTCGTTGACCAAAATACCGGAGAGAACGACAACTCCGATCATGGCCGGAACACTGAGGCTGTTACCGGTGATCATCAGGGCAATAATCGACCCGGCAAAGGCCATAGGCAGGCTGAGAATAATAATAAACGGGTGCAGCAGTGATTCAAACTGCGCGGCCATAACCAGGTAAACCATCAGGGCGGCCAGGACCACAACCAGCTCAAGTTCCGATAATACATCTTCCATCATGCTAAAGCTGCCCGAGGGTTTTATTTCATAACCGTCAGGCAAGGCAATCCCGCTCAGTTCTTCAAGAGCCTCTTCAGTGGCTGTGCCCAGGTCAGTATCCCTGTATTGAATCTGAATCTGGCCGACAATTTTCTGGTTTTCACGCGGAATACTCTGTGGCCCAAAATCTTCTGTCAACTCAGCGATATCTTCGAGGTAAAGATATTCTCCGTTAGGTGTATAAAACCCGATACGTCCGAGGTCTTCAACTGTCTTTATATCACTTTTTTCGTAACCGAGAATAATGTCAAATATGCCATCATCAGTCTCAATACGGCTGACCGGGATTCCCTCCAGCGCCTGGCGCACAGCGCCGGCCACCTGATACTGGGTAACCCCCAATTGCAGGGCCTCACTTTGATCAAGGCGAATATGAACTTCTGGACGACTATCTTCAAGAGATGATTGCACATCGGTAAAGTTCGGATGATCTGAAAGTTTTTCTGCCGCCTGAGCGTTAATTTCGGTGACCCGGGCCAGATCATCGCCGGTGACATCCAAATCCAGTGTAGTTTCCAATCCGGCAGCCCGCAGCAAAGATTCGCGGGAAAAAGACAGTTCCACGTCACTTGACAGGGCCTCTGCCTCTTCTCGCACTTCTTCGATAACCCGGTCTATTTCACCAATACGCTCAGGATCGATTTCGACCCGTATATCAGCCTGGTTTGAGTTGCCGCCGCCACCTCCCATGCCCATGAAACCGCCCCCGCCAACCTGGACATCAAAAGAATCAATTATTTCTCTTTGGGCCAGGATATTTTCGACCTCGGTCACAAAATCATCAGTTTTTTCCAGGGTGCTGCCGGGAGGGAGGGTAATATCGATCGAAAAAGCCGATTCATCGGTCGGGGGAAATAACTCAGTGCCCAGGGTGGTAAAACCAAGGGCTCCGGCAGCGACAAAAACAACAGCAAAAATGATCACCCACCAGGGGCTGCCGACTGCTGCATTAAGCAACCTGCGATAGGTAGGCAGCCGGGGCGAACCTGAATTTTCAGAACTGCTTTTACGGCTTTTACGTAATGAACGCGAAGCAAGCAGGGGAATAACAGTCAGGGCCACCACCAAAGAGGCAAGAATAGCACAGGCTACAGTCAGGGCGAATTCCCAGAACAACTCTCCCGCCAGGCCGGTCAGGAACACCACCGGGAAAAATACACTGATCGTAGTCAGGGTAGAGGCGGTAACTGCACCGGCTACCTCCCGGGCCCCATCAATGGCAGCATCAGCCGGTTCTTTACCGAGCTGGTAATGCCGGTAAATATTTTCACTGACCACGATGGAATTATCGACGAGCATGCCGGCAGCCAAGGCCAGGGCCCCCAGGGTCATCAGGTTAATGGTTATATCGGCAAAATAGAGCAGGGAAAAGGTAAAAATTATGGCCGCTGGAATACTCAGCCCGATAAACATGGTGGTCCGCCAGTTTTTAAGAAAGAGCAAAAGCACAATAATGGCCAGAACGGCTCCACCGGCCAGGGCCCAGGCCAGGTCGGCCAGGGCATACTCGATTTCTTCGGCCTGGTCAAAAACAACATCGAAGTTAATCTGGGAAAAATTACCTGCACTTTCGTTGGTAAGCTGATCGAGAGCTTCTCTCACATCGCCGGCGACTCTTACCGTATTGGCATCGCCTTCTTTTTGCAGCACCAGGCTGATGCTGGGCTCCTGGTTGTGGCGGGTAATTGAATCCGGGCTGTAGGTATCCTGTTTTATTTCGGCTATCATACCCAGCGACACCGGGTTTATCGGAAAATCATCGCCAAAATCGAGCCCGTCCATGCCCATGCCCGGACCTGATCCACCCGAAGCCATTGAGCCCTGAATTGTCGAGGCAGCCAGATCCTGCAGGCTTTCTTCGAGAAAGCGCGATGCATCATCTATGCCCCGGTCCATGTCGCTTTGAACATTTGACAACCAGGCCCCGTAATCGGGCAGCTGCACAACCGGATCCCGGCGGATATTTTCCCAGTTCTCGTGGAAAGCAACCAGCACGTATCTTGAGTTGGCCGCTGTAATCAGCGATGATTGATCAGCGAGTTCGCCTAGATCACTTTCTGTTAAATCATAGCGGTCCAGGCTGAGCGGATCAACGGGAATAATCGCCTGGTTGCCATCCCAATCAGCTCCGGCTATGATCCAGACATCTTCCAGGCGGACAGTGGCATCATCGGTGAAAACACTAAAGCTGTCCCCGGAAGAAAGAGTTTTCCGTCCCAGGGACGACAAAGAAAGAACCATGCTCCGGCTGCCCTTATCATAAGTAATATTCGGATTGGCCGTAAAAAGGCGCAGGCTGTCTTCGATATCTTCAGCGTTTTCATCTGCCCACACAGCATCGATCGGAATGTGCAGTTCACTGCTGGCAATGGCGCCACGATCAAAATCGAAATAATCATCCCAGTAAATTTCCCGCATTGGCACACCGCCGCTGCTCCTGCCGCTGCCGCTCAAGGGATTGCTCTGACCGGCCAGCATCTGATTCAAATCAATATCAATTTCTTCGCCGATCATTTTCTCCAGTTCTTTCTCGTCAACCTGGAATCCGACAACCAGGTCAGCGAGCCTGGCAGTTTCAGCATACCGGCCCAGAAAACGGATTCTCACCCGGCGTTCTTCAAGATCAATTATCCCGGCCGGCAAATCGACCAGGCTGGCCTGGAGGACATTGGCAATCTGATCAAAAGAAACCTGGTAATCGTCCATCACCTCCGGCGAGGTGCGGACAAAAACATCCTGCTTCGCCCCACCCTGAACCTGCACACTGGCCACCCCGGAAATTGATTCAAGCCTTGGGGAAGCAGTCTCATTAAGCCATTCGGTGAGTTCAACCCGGTCATCTGTGCCACTGGCCGAAACCATCATAATCGGCATCAGTGTCGGGTCAAATTCAAGGAGCATCGGCTGCCGGACATCGTCGGGCAAATCAATTAAGTCCATGCGCACGTTTACATCTTCACGCACTTCTTTAACGTTCATCCCCCAGTTAAACTGCATGATCACAAGGGACAGGCCCTCCTGGGAAATTGAGTTCAGATTAGTCAAGCCGCTGACGGCGGAAACCTCATTCTCAATTTTTTCGGTAACCAGCTCTAAGGTTTCCTGGGGGGAACTACCCGGAAAGGCGGTAATTACCGCCAGCACCGGCGGCTGAATATCTGGCAGCAGGTCCAGCGGGCTCTGGTAAAGACTGACCAGGCCAATAAGCAGGACCAGGATTAATATTGTGGCCGTGGCTACCGGCCTTTTGACTGCCATCCTCGACAAGCCCATGCACAAAACCCTCCAGAAAACATCTAATTTTTAATGCTGCAATTAAATTCTTAACCGTCAACCATTTTTTCAACGCTTACCCGGCAGTTGAAAGTGATTCCGGCCTAAATTAAGTCATTTACAACCGGCCGGCAAACGATCACCATCCCCAACCCGGCCGACCGGTCGGTCAATCTTACCTATTATAACATATACCGCTTACGATAAAACCCCGCAAATAAAGTTCTATTTTTCTGATTAAAGTGTCAAAGCAGATTGGCTGATTAAATCCCAGGCCCGGCGGACATGTTTTTCGGTCGTTGTCCGTTGGCCGATAGCCATGCGGATAGCATAGCGCCCTTTGAGGGAAGTATGGGTCATAAACACCTCGCCGGTAGCGTTTACTTTTTCGAGCAGGGCGGCATTCAGGCGAGCCAGTTCTTCTTCAGAGGCCCCTTCTTTTGTTAAGCGGAAGCAAACCAGGCTAAAATTAACCGGGGCCAGCAGTGCAAAACGGCTGTCTTCTTCCACCCACTCTTTAAAAAGCCCGGCCAGGCGCAGGTGCTCACGGACTATTTCCTGCAGCCCTTTGACCCCGTATGAGCGGATTACGAACCAAAGTTTCAGGGCCCGAAAACGACGGCCCAGCTGAACACCCCAGTCGCGGTAATTTTTAACTTCTTCATCCCGGCCGGTCTTTAAATACTCAGGATGGATTTCAAAAGTGCGGATAAGCAGTTCTTCATCTTTAACGAAATAAGCAGAGCAGTCGAAGTTTGTAAGCATCCATTTGTGAGGGTTGAAAACGAATGAATCGAACATTTCAGCGCCTTCAAGCACCTTTCGCTTTTCATCAAGCAGCGCAGCTGTCCCGCCATAGGCGGCATCAACATGAAACCACAGATCGTGACGGCGACATATTTCACCAATCTCAGCCAGGGGATCAACAGCCGCGGACGAGGTGGTGCCCAGGGTGCCAATTACGCAGGCCGGTATGAGCCCCCTGCTTTTATCCTCCGCTATCGCTTTTTCCAGTTCTTCCGCGCTAAGGGCAAAGTTATGATCGGTAGGGATATGACGCAGGCTTTCGATACCGTAACCGGCAATCTTAACAGCTTTATCGATGCTCGAATGCCCCTCTTCGGAAGCATAAACGCAAAGTGGCAGGCGTGCGCCGCTGCGGTTGGAATTAAAACCGGTCGCTTTTTCACGGGCGGTAAGCAGGGCGCAGAGGGTAGCGGTAGAAGCTGTGTCCTGGATTACCCCGCTAATATTTTCCGGCAATCCGATCATTTTGCCCAGCCATTGCATAACCACTTCTTCCAGCTCGGTGGCGGCGGGAGAAGTCTGCCAGATCATACACTGCGCCCCCAGGCCGGCAGTTAAGAGTTCGGCCAGCACTGAGGCCGGGCTGTTATTGGCCGGAAAATAAGCAAACCAACCTGGATGCTGCCAGTGAGTTATCCCGGGCATGATTATTTCCTGAAAATCAGCAAATATATTTTTCATCGGTTCCCCGCCCACAGGAGGCTTAGCGGGCAGGGCACTTTTGATCTCGCCTGGTTTTACGGTGGAGCACACCGGGTATTCTTCAACCTGCTCAAAATAATCTGCCACCCAATCGATAAAATCATGTCCGTAACGGCGAAACTCTTCATTATTCATTATCAAGTCCTCCCAAATTAAAACTGACCTTAATTCTAACCAACATCTCCCGCCGGCGACCTGGCCTTTTTAAACCTCCGGCCGAGATGATAAAGAGCAGCGCCGCAAAAAGCCAGTGCGGCGGGATAAAGAAGAACAAAAGCCTGGTCTCCCTTGAAGGCCATTTCAAGCAAAATAAATACTGCTATCATCAACCGGGCCAGGCATACCCGCTGCTTTCGAAGCATCGAGCGGTTTTTATCATCGGGGACCTGTTCGTAGCCGGTCAGCATAACCAGGATGATAACCGCCACCACAAGCAGCAGCATTACGGCAACGGTGTGGATATTAGCTATCTGCAGAGAAAGTTTAATGCCGGGAAAAAATAAAAACATAGCTACAAACAGAGCCAGTGATAGAAAAGCAAATATCTTTTGTTTTCGGTTTGCGGGATCGAAAAAAGCATCGAAAAAAAATACCATACCCAGAATTAAAAGGGCAAAAATTATTCCGTCGTAAAAAAGGATGACGCCAAGGATGATCAGCATTATTGAATCTATGCTTGTCGCCTGGATACCGGTGCTGCCGTTAAGAACCCGGCTAAAAAGCAAGATAAAAAATAGGGCCACAATACCGGGGGCGCCAAAAATGAAAGTGAAGATCAAGGTAAACGGCAGGGCAACAAAAGCAGACCATTGATAGGCAGGATCAATTTCCCGGCCGATCGCCCAACAGAGAAAAACAGCGAATGCGGTTGCCGCTGCCGTAACCAGAGCCCCAGTAAAAGGAGCTGCCAGGGTGAGCTGGTGAATAAAAGCTGCCGCCAGTATGACCAGGGTCAGGATCGCCACCACGCGGTTTGTGATACGGTCAAGAACAAGCGGTCGGCCAAACGCAGTTATTCTGCTAATCCCAATCACCCCTTTCTGTTACAGAGTGTTACGAACCGCTGTCAACGAATTATTTTTCGCCGGGATTATTCTTCATTTCAGATGAGCTGTAGGCGATATTGCCACCGACAATGGTCATATCAACTTCGATATCCTTGATCTTCGCCGGTTCTGTGGTTGTAATATCCTCAGAGAGGACTACCAGGTCAGCCAACTTGCCTGCGGTAATACTGCCTTTAATATTTTCTTCATATGTGCAGCAGGCAGAACCCATAGTATATATATAGAGAGCCTCATCGAGGGCTAAACATTGATCGGGAAACCAGCCGCCGGGAGGATTGCCGTTTTTATCCTGCCTGGTTACCGCCGCATGAATACCTTCTAACGGTTCGTAGTTTTCCACCGGGCAATCTGAGCCACCGGCCAGCCTAATGCCCCGTTGGATAAAATCTTTCCAGCGGTAAACCCAGGCGGCGCGCTGCGGTCCCAGGTGCCGGTCCACGAGGATAAAGTCCGAGGGTGTAAATAACGGCTGTATATCAGCAATCACAGCTTGTTTTTTAAAGCGATCAAGTATAGACGGACTGACCATCGAAGCATGGATAACCCGGAACCGGGGATCGGAACGGGGATACCGTCGTTCCGCCTCATCGTAAATATCGAGGACCATGCTGACTGCCGCATCACCGATGGCATGGACAGCAACCTGCATATCGCAGCTGTGGGCAAGGTCAACCAGTTCTTTTACTTCCCGGCGGGATAATATTTCTATCCCGCAGTTTTCCGGGTAACCTTCGTAAGGAGCAGAAACCAGGGCTGTTCGGCCGCCTATGGAACCGTCTGTTAAAAGTTTGAGCGGGCCGATTTTAAAATAGCCGCTCCCCTGGCCGGTCCGGTAACCACGCGCTAAAAATGATTGCAGTTCGTCCTTCGCGGGCAAAAGCGCCTGCATATTCACGCGCAGAGGCAATTCCCCGGTCGATTCGAGTTCGCGGTACGCATCGATAAGCTCCGGGGCAAGATCACCGCCCAGTGCGGTCAGGTCATCTGTCTGCACCGAGGTCAAACCGGCTGACAGAAAATCCCCGGCTGCCGACCTGATCAACTCTTTAAGCTTATCTTTATCCAGCGGGGCAAACAAGTCCATAACAAGCACCATGGCCTTTTCTTCGAGCACGCCGGTAGGCACACCCCGTGCATCTGTGACAATATTTCCCCCTTCCACTGAACAGGGGTGCCGGTCAATACCGGCTTTTTTCAAAGCAGCAGAGTTAACAGAAAGGATATGACAACAGGTGCGCATTAAAGCCAGGGGTTGCCCTGAAGTGACCCGGTCAAGATCGTCCCGGTTGGGGAGGCGCTGATCCTGGAACAAAGCCTGGTCCCATCCCCATCCGACAACCCACTGTTCGCTTTTTATCCCCTTTTCCCGAATAAAATTTTTAACTGCTGAGCCGATTTGATCTATACTGGTGCAGTGCCGCAGGTCTACTTTTTCTGCGGTCGAAGCATAACTGATCAGGTGCATATGGCTGTCATTAAAACCTGGTAACAGGGTTCTGCCTGCCAGGTCGATCATTTTGGTCCTGTCGTTCTTAAGCGCTAGAACCTGATCATTACCTCCGACAGCAGCAATCTGATCCGCCCTGATCGCCACAGCCCGGGCCTCCCGCTGTTGATGATCTATGGTTATAACGCGTCCGTTGTAGAAAATCAGATCCATTGAACAAGCTCCTTCCTGATTAAGGGCTTCGCTGCGACTTAGCTGTTCAACCGCCACCGGGCTGCTCCCAGGCCCCGGGTTTGCAGCTGTTTTCTGTATACCATCGATCACTGCACAGACTTACAGCTCAAATAGCTCGCTGTGGATTCTAGACGGCGGCACATTGAGCTGTTTTAACTCGGTCATAGTTGCCCTGCTCATCGCCGGCGGTCCACAGATAAAAAATTCTTTACCCTCGATGCTTTCAAGCTGATCGAGAATCATCGGTCCCCTCAGGTGACCTTTTACCCCCGGCCAATCGGGTTGATCAGACATGACCAGGATTGCCCTGAAGCCGGGCATCTCTTCCTGCATTTTTTCCAGCTCATCCTGGAAACAAAGGCTTTTTTCATTGCGGTTGGCCCAGAAAAGGGTTACTTTTTTATCAAATTTTTGATCGCGCATATAGCGCAGCATGCTCATAAACGGAGTAATACCGATCCCCCCGGCAATAAATACCGGTTCGCCGCGATCATAGTTTAAAATGCTGAAAACACCGTATGGAGCATCAATAAAAGCCCGGTCACCGACTTTGGTATCCTTTATTGTTTTGGTAAAATCACCCAGCTGCTTAGGGGTGATTGACCGGTATTCCGCGGTAGGGCTGGCTGAAATGGTAAAGGGGTGCGGTTCAGACAAAATACCGTCACGCAGCAGCTGGATGAACATAAACTGGCCCGGTTTATAGCTAAACCGGGGACCATCAAAAAACAGGCTCCATATATCTTCTGCTTCCTGTCTTACTTCGACAACTTCATGGGGATTTTTGCGAACAGCGGCAATCCTGGCTAACCGATAAATAACAATGGCAAAAAATAAAACAGCCAGGAACAGCCATAAATAGTAAAGTAGGGAACCGGTCTGTGTATGGAAAAAAACATGGATCATCACGAAGGGAAATAAAAGATAGTTGGCCAGGTGGATATTGCGCCAGACTTCATAGGCCAGGCCCAGTTTCTTGTACGTTGCAGCCAGCCCGGCGGTAATCATGAACCCGAGCAGAGCTGCTATCCCGACCCAGATAAAAGTATCCGCCAGTATTTCTCCGTATGCTCCAAAGCGATAAAAAACAATCAGGATCATATGAAAGGTCACAAAAAACAAGCCGATACGCCCGAAAATCCGGTGCCAGCGGAACATCCGGTCAAGGCCGAATCCGGATTCAATTGTTTTTATCCGGGAAACAAAGACAAATTGAAAGAAAATAAAAAGCAGCCCAAGTGGAGCAAACAAAAGACTTAAATAGCGAAGGTAAAGCTGGCCGAAAAGATCAAAATCCAAAGCTGTTGCCCAGGAATAAATTGTAAAAACAAGCATTGCCGCAATGATCAGCACAACCAGACGCATTTTCATGAAAAGCCCTCCCCTGCAAGAATTTTTCCATTTATTTCATTCCAGCCCTTTGCAACTATTCTATAAAAAAATTGGGTGAATTACAAATAATTCATCTGTGAAAGATATAACGAGGCAGGGCAAGCTAGAACCACCACAAGCGGCTTAAACGGCATTGCGTTTGGTCAATTTTACCGCTATATTATATTAAGGTGAGTGAACCGGTTAGCCGTTTATACTTATCTTTAACCACACCCGGATTAGAAGAAAGGAAGAATGCGACTGCTAAACCCCAAGAAACAAAAAGCAAAAAGGTTCTTAATCATAACCATGATGCTGGTTGGATGGTTTATATTTGTGCTTTACCCCAATCCTTTTAACCTAACCGCCAGTCTGTACAGGCTAAAAAACCCACCGATCATGCCACTGCTGGTAACCGAGCTTGCCCGGGAGCTGGAATATAGTTCCACCTTAGAAATCGAACAATTCGCTTATACTCAGCTACCTTACAGCTACGACTGGGAAACATATAACATGCCCTGGTATTTCCCCACCCTGGACCAGGCCCTGCAAAGCGGCAGCGGCGACTGTAAGGCACGTTACCTGCTTTTTGCTTCGCTGCTTGAAGAATTGAATGTCCCTTACCAGAAAAAAATGTCTTTAACCCATGTCTGGGTTGACTATGAAGGCAAACCGCAACGCGCGGCGGAAAACCTGGATGAAGCAATACTTAATGTCAATGAAACCGGCCAATTAAAATATAGTATACCCCGGCCGGATCTGACAAGAGCATCACGCAACTTCTACCAGGGGTTCTGGGAAGTAATGCCCACCGGGCGAAAATATTTACTGCTCGCCGGGTTTCCGGTAATCCTGGGCCTTTTTTACCTGCCCCAGGCAGTTCTCCCGGCCCA
>PWFM01000155.1 GCA_003553895.1 Syntrophomonadaceae bacterium
GGCTGGGCCTGGACAGCGCTGAACTGGCTCAATTTATGGAGCAAAAAGCGGGCCTCGGTTTGAGCCCGGGCTACATTTTCGGTCCAGGCGGGGAAGGGTTCGTGCGCATGAACCTGGGCTGCCCCCGCAGGGTTGTGGAAGAGGCCCTGAAAAGAATCGACCGCGCGGTTGAATCTTTTTGCCGCAGGTAGGTTGTCAATCCCCGGATTAGCCGTTATAATTTTAAAGATATATTAAATCGATTTTAATAGTAGCTTTATCCCAGGCTTAAAATGGAAAGGGAGGAGATGGCCCTGCAAGCGCTGCTGGTATTGGAAGATGGATTTACCATGAAAGGGGATTGTTTTTCGGGGCAGGGTGAAGTATTCGGGGAAGTGGTCTTTAATACGGCCATGACCGGCTACCAGGAGATGATCACGGATCCTTCGTACCGGGGGCAAATTTTGACTTTTACCTACCCCATTATTGGGAGTTGTGGCATAACTGAATATGATATGGAATCGGACTCTCCCCAGGTGGAGGGTCTTTTAGTAAAGGAATGCTGCCGCAGGCCCCGCAATCAGAGGGCCCAGGATTCTTTGAGCAATTACCTTGAAGAGCACGGTATTATGGGCGTGGAGGGTATCGATACCCGCTCGCTTACCCTGCACCTGCGCAGGATGGGTACCATGAAAGGAGTTCTTTCCACCGCAGAAAAGGATTCTGAAAAGCTTCGCCAGAAACTGCTGGGCAGCCGGGAATTCGATACCCGGAACCTGGTCGATGAAGTTTCGAACCCCCAGTCTTTCAGCTGGGCTTACCCGGAAAAAGGTAATCATGTGGTGGTATATGACTACGGTGTGAAATATAATATTCTCAGGCACCTTACCCTGCGGGGCTGCCGGGTCACAGTGGTTCCTTATCGCACTCCGGCGGCCGATGTGCTTGCTTTGAAGCCTGATGGGGTTGTCCTGTCAAACGGGCCGGGAGACCCGGCGGTGCAAAAGCAGCTGGTCCCGGAAGTCAGGGCGCTGGTAGGTAAAACGCCGATAATGGGCATTTGCCTCGGCCACCAGATGCTTGGCATGGCCTCCGGCCTGAAGACTTTTAAGCTTACCTTCGGTCACCGGGGCGCCAACCATCCCGTAAAAGACCTTTCCACAGGCAAAGTCCATATCACTTCCCAAAACCACGGGTATTGTGTTGATATGGATAATATGCCCCGGGGGACAACGGTTACCCATATCAACCTTAATGATGACACCCTGGAAGGGATGGAAAATGTTGAGCAGAAGTGGTTTTCTGTCCAGTATCATCCTGAAGCTTCCCCCGGACCCCATGATTCGACCTATTTGTTTAATAAATTTATGCAGATGATGCAAGTAGACAGCGGAAAGGGGGGAGCCTGATCATGCCAAGAAGAGACGACCTGCAAAAAATCATGATTATTGGGTCCGGGCCGATTGTGATTGGCCAGGCCTGCGAATTTGACTATTCCGGAACCCAGGCCTGCCGGGCCTTAAAAGAAGAAGGATACGAAGTGGTCCTTATAAACAGCAACCCTGCTACGATCATGACCGACCCCGCAATGGCCGACCGAACTTATATCGAGCCTCTGACAGTGGAAGCCGCGACCATGGTTATTGAAAAGGAACGTCCCCAGGCCCTGCTGCCGACACTGGGCGGGCAGACCGCCCTAAACATCGCCGTGGAGCTGGATGAAACCGGGATTTTGGAGACTTACGGGGTGGAATTGATCGGTGCCAACTCCGAGGTAATTAACCGGGCGGAAAATAGAGATCTTTTTAAAGCGGCCATGGACCGGGCCGGGCTGGAATCGGCTGAAAGCGTCCATTTAAAGAGCGTTGAAGAAGCCCTTGAATTTGCCGCCAGGAAGGATTATCCCCTGGTAATTCGACCTTCCTTTACCCTGGGAGGCGCCGGAGGCGGTATTGCCAAAAATGAAGAAGAACTGGTGGAAATGGTTTCAGCGGGGCTTTACAACAGCCCTATCAAGCAGGTCCTGGTAGAAGAAGCCCTGATGAACTGGAAGGAATTCGAACTGGAAGTGATGCGTGACCGCAATGATAATGTTGTTATTATATGCTCCATTGAAAATATGGATCCCATGGGAGGGCATACCGGGGAGAGCATAACAGTAGCCCCGGCCCAAACCCTTAGCGATCACGAATACCAGATGATGCGTGACGCCTCCATCCGGGCCCTGCGGGAAATTGGGGTGGAAACAGGGGGCTGTAATATTCAGTTTGCCATGGATCCGGAAACCAGCCGCATGGTAGTGGTGGAAATGAATCCCAGGGTTTCCCGTTCTTCGGCGTTAGCTTCCAAAGCAACCGGGTTCCCCATTGCCAAGATTGCCGCCAAGCTGGCTGTAGGGTACAGTTTGGACGAGATTTCAAACGATATTACCAGGGAAACTCCTGCGTCCTTCGAGCCGGCTATTGATTATGTGGTGGTTAAAATACCCCGCTGGGATTTTGACAAGTTTCCGGGAGCCAACCAGGTTCTTACCACCAAGATGAAGTCGGTCGGGGAGGTTATGAGTATTGCCAGGACCTTCAAAGAGGCCCTGCAGAAGGCCCTCCGTTCGCTGGAGCAGGGTTTTGACGGTCTTATCGAGGAGAAGATGGCCGTTGAACATCCGGACCGGGTTGCCTGGCTGGAAGAACAGCTGCAGATCCCCCGACCCGAAAGAATTTTCAGCCTGGCCGTGGCTCTTCGCTCGGGTTTTACCCCCGATGATATCAGCAGGTTGAGCGGGATTGACGGCTGGTTTATAGATCAGATGGAACAAATTATTTTGTTGGAAAAAGAAATTAAGGCAAAGCGGGAGCTGGAAGAAGGTTTGCTCTGGAGGGCCAAGGCCTGGGGCTTTTCTGATGAAAGGATTGCCAGGTTAACAGGAGACAGCGAGGCGGAAGTGCGCAGGCGAAGGCAGGCCTGGTCGGTTTACCCCGCTTACCGGCGTGTCGATACCTGTGCCGGCGAATTTGAAGCCCATACCCCGTATATGTACTCCACCTATGAAAAAGGCGCTTTAGAAACCGACGCGCCGGAAAGGACGGGGAGCAAAAAGGAGAAAAAAGGCAAAGTTATGATCCTGGGCAGCGGACCGAACCGCATCGGTCAGGGTCTGGAATTTGATTACTGCTGCGTACGGGCGGCCATGACCCTGCAGGAAGAAGGCTATGAAGTGGTCATGGTTAACTGTAACCCCGAAACGGTAAGCACGGACTATGATATTTCCGACTGCCTTTATTTTGAACCTTTGACCCTGGAAGATGTTCTCAACATTTGTCATCAGGAAAATCCCGATGGCATTATCCTGCAATTCGGAGGACAGACCCCCCTGAAACTGGCCCAACCTCTTTTAGAGGCGGGAATGCCGCTCTGGGGCACTTCGCCCCGGGATATAGACCGGGTGGAAAACAGGCGCGAATTTGCGGCAGTGGTGGACAAACTGGGATTGTGGGAAATACCCCATGGCACGGCCGATAACCCGGAAGAAGCCCTGCAGATATCTAAAAAACTCGGTTTTCCGCTACTGGCCCGGCCTTCATATGTGCTTGGCGGCAGGGCCATGCGGGTGGTTTATTCAACAGGGGAACTTGAAAAATATATTTCCACCCTGCCGGAGCTAAACCCGGCCAATCCTCTTTTGCTGGACAAATTTCTGGAGGGAGCGGTGGAAGTTGACGTGGATGCCGTAAGTGACGGCAGCACAGTCGTCATCGGGGGAATTATGGAACACGTAGAACATGCCGGCGTCCATTCCGGCGATAGCTGCTGTGTCCTGCCCTCTTACAGCATTGGCCCCCAGCAGCTTAAAGAAATCCGTCGTCAAACAGAAATGTTGGCCCGGGAACTGAACGTGATCGGGCTCTTAAATATCCAGTTTGCTGTCAGGGGCAGGGAGGTATTTATTCTGGAAGCCAACCCTCGCGCCTCCCGGACCGTGCCGTTCGTTGGCAAGGCCATCGGTTTGCCGCTGGCAGGTCTGGCGGCCCGGGTGATAGCCGGAACAACTTTGCCGGCGCTCGGCTTTACTTCAGAAATAATCCCCGGGTATTACTCAGTTAAAGAAGCTGTTTTTTCATTTATCAGGTTTGATGATACCGATATTGTTCTTGGCCCTGAAATGCGTTCCACCGGCGAGGTGATGGGTATCGATTACGACCTGGGTCTGGCCATGGCCAAGGCCCAGCGCGCTGCCGGCACGCCGCTGCCCCTGGAAGGCAAAATCTTTATCACAGTGGCCAACCGGGATAAGCCCCAGGCAGTGGAGTTGGCCCGGGGGCTGGCCCGGCTGGGTTTTGAGATCCTGGCCACTTCCGGAACGGCAGCTGCTCTTCGTGATGTCGGAATCAGTGTTGAGGAGGTCAAACGGATCAACGAAGGTTCGCCGCATATGCTCGATTATATCAACGAAGGCCGGGTAGACCTGATCATCAATACCCCCGAGAGCGCGAGCGCCAAATCAGACGGGGCCCGCATGCGCCGCCTGGCGGCCCAGCGCGGAGTTTCGATTATTACCACCATTCAGGGAGCCCTTGCTGCCCTGGAAGGGATCCAGGCCGTTAAGAAGCAGAGCATGGCGGTTCAGTGCCTGCAGGATTATTATCTCTAACGGCCTGGAATATTTTATTACCGGGCGCAAGCTTTTGATAAACTAATTTTAAAGGACGCCCGTTCGAACAAGCTGGAACTCAGCCGGACAGATTTTTAATCACCGATTAGTTTAATAACCACTCTTTTCTTCCGTCTGCCGTCGAACTCGGCGTAAAAAACCTGCTGCCAGGGGCCAAAGTCGAGATTTCCTTCGGTTACGGGGATTAAGACCTGGTGCCCCACCAGCATATTTTTCAAATGGGCATCACCGTTATCTTCTCCGGTCCGGTGGTGATTGTAATCGCTACGATATGGGGACAGTCGTTCCAGCATTTCATCGATATCGCGGATCAGGCCCGACTCGTTGTCATTGATGTAAACACCGGCCGTCAGGTGCATGGCTGAGACCAGGGCAAAACCTTCCCTGATCCCGCTCTCATCAAGCGCTTTTTCCACATCTCTGGTGATGTTGATATACTCCCGCCGGTTTTCGGTGTTAAAAGTTAGATAAGTGGTGTGAGAACGCATTCTATCACTCCTTTCTTTGGTTTTTCGTCTTTCGAACCTATTTCTTTCCGGCCCTTGAAAACCCTTCTTTGGATTTTTGCTGAAGCCGGAGATATTTGCAAAATACGGGCATTTTGGTTATCTTGTAAACAGATCAATCAAATAAACCTTCCTGCGATAAGGCGCTCAGTTTTAACGCGGGGCCGGGATTAAGCGCTAATTGTTAACAGGCCGGAAAGGATGAATATGGAAAAACAGGGCACAGCAAAAATGCTTGAAGAAATTGGTGTTTTCCTTGAGCTCAGGGGAGAAAATCCCTTTAAAAGCAGGGCCTACTACAATGCCGCCCGGACTGTAGAAATGATGGGTGAAGAAGAGCTGCGGCGGCTTGTCCAGGAGGATAAGCTTAAAGATGTCAAGGGTATCGGGGCGGCCCTAAATGAAAAGCTTAAGGAATATGTTCTGACCGGCGAACTGCCTTATTATGAAGAACTTAAAGCGAGTGTTCCTGAAGGGTTGCTGGAAATGCTCCGGGTTCCCGGTTTAGGTCCCCGTAAGGTTCGCGCCCTGTACGATATGCTGGAGATATCTTCCCTGGCCGAACTGGAATATGCCTGCCGGGAAAATAGGCTGGTGGGTTTGAAGGGTTTTGGCTCTAGAACACAGGAAAATATTCTCGAAGGGATTGAATTCCTGAGGCGCTATGAAGGCCAGTTTTTCTTCATTGAAGCGCTTCAGGCAGCCGACACCCTGTTAGCAGAATTAAAGGAATATCCGGCTCTGGACCAGATAAGCCTGGCCGGAAGCATCAGGCGCTGCCGGGAGATTGTCAAAGATATTGACCTGGTTGCTTCTACCGATGAACCCTCCGGTTTAACAGACTTTTTCACCGGGCTTGGACGGGTGGAAGAAGTGATCGCCCGGGGTGATACAAAAGTTTCAGTACTGCTTGATGAAGGGATCAATGTCGATTTGCGTGTGGTTAAAAAAGAAGAATATCCCTTTGCCCTTCACCATTTTACCGGAAGCAAAGAGCATAATACGGCCATGCGCCACCGGGCCAAAGCTATGGGGCTAAAGATTAATGAATACGGTATTTTCCGCAATGGCGAATCGCTAAAGTGCAGCAGCGAAGCTGAATTTTTTGAAATCCTGGGCCTCCAGTACATTCAACCGGAGCTAAGAGAAAATTATGGTGAAATAGAGGCGGCAGAAAAGGGGACCCTGCCGCTTTTGGTTGAAAAAGAAGATATCAGCGGTGTTTTCCATGTGCACACCAACTACAGTGACGGGATCAATACTTTGGAGGAAATAGTTGCTTACTGCCGCGAACATGGTTATCAATATGTGGGTATTACTGACCACAGTCAGTCCGCCTATTATGCAGGGGGACTGGCTGAAAGTGACCTGGAGCGACAGCGCGAAGAGATTGAAGTCCTGCGACAGAACTATCCCGAAGTGGGAATATTTCACGGTGTGGAGGCGGATATCCGTTCCGACGGAAGCCTGGATTACGATGACAAAGTCCTGGAAAAGCTTGATTTTGTGATCGCCTCTGTCCACTCCGGATTAAAAATGGAACGGGAGAAAATGACTTCCCGATTACTTGAGGCGCTGCGCCATCCCCTGGTGACTATGCTGGGACACCCCACCAACCGGCTGCTGTTGGGCCGGGACAGTTCTGCCTTCGACCTGGAAAAGATCTTTCAGGCCGCCCTGGACAATGGGGTGATCCTGGAATTAAACGCCAGCCCCGCCCGCCTGGACCTGGACTGGCGACACCTGAAAAAAATTAAAGAAATGGGCCTGCAGGTATCTATCAACCCCGATGCCCACCGGGTGGAAGATTTTAAAGATACCGAACTGGGAGTGGCCATTGCCCGCAAGGGATGGCTGGGGGGAAAAGATATTTTTAATACCCGATCCCGGAAGGAAATGGAAGAATACCTCCGGGTCTAAAGCTTTGAAACTACAGCCGGTCCGGGGAAGTCGCTCTTTCAGGTTTGCCTTTGAAAGTATTTTTTAGTCAGGTAGAAAAAGTTACAATCTATTCATGGTGCCGGAGCTTTATTTTACGGCTATAAAAAAAGGGCCGGCAGAAAAAGGGTTCTACCAATTTCTGTAGAACAGCCTGAATTAATGGGCTGAAAAACTTGCTCAGGTAAGATAACGGGATCGAGAAGGTTTAATAAAGCAAAGGAGCGATTTTTGATGAGTCCTTTTCCTGAAGCCAGGGTTTTAGATGTTGATTTAAGCAGTGGAACTGTGTCTGCGAAAACGATACCGGGAGAAATATACCGCCTTTATCCGGGCGGTTCTGCCCTTGGCCTTTATCTTTTTTTGAACGAAATTGAAGCAGGGGTCGATCCGCTTTCTGCTAACAATGTCCTTGTCATGGCAGTTTCACCTATAACCGGCCTGCCCATCAGCGGGCTGAGCAGGGTTAATGTGACCACAAAAAGCCCGCTTACAGGAGCCATAGCCGACAGTCAGGCCGGAGGGTTTTTCCCGGTCGAACTTAAAGCCAATGGCTGGGAAGCGGTTATGTTCAGGGGACGGGCTCCGGATCCTGTTTATCTTTATATTAATGGCGATCAGGCCGAACTGCGCAGCGCTGCATCGTGCTGGGGGAAAGTAACCGGGGAGGCTGAAAAAACGATCCGGGCGGAACTGGATCAAAAAGATGTTCAGATCGCCCAGATCGGCCCGGCCGGAGAAAATATGGTTAGATATGCTTCGATCATGAACATGTGCAACCGGGCCAACGGCCGGACTGGAACCGGAGCGGTTATGGGCTCAAAAAACCTGAAAGCAGTGGTAGTAAAAAAAGGAAAGAAGCCGAAACCGGTCGAACAGGAAAGGGTAAAGGAGCTTTCTTCTGCTGCGCCGGAGCGGATCCGGAATAATAGTGTCTTGAGCAACCTGGCGGAAAACGGCACTTCCGGGGACCTGGAGAGTTTAAACCTGGTCGGTTACCTTGTCACCAGGAACTGGCAGTCAGGCTGGTTCCCCGAAGGAGCAAATCAGATTACCGGCACAACAATGACTGAAAGCATCCTCAAGAAAAGGGACACCTGTTACGGATGCGTTGTAAGGTGCAAGCGGGTAGTTGAGGTGCCGGGTGTGATCGATCCTCTTTACGGGGGCCCTGAGTTCGAAACCTGTGCCGCCATCGGTTCCTACTGCGGCATTAAAAACCTGGAAGCTATTGCCCAGGCCAACCAGCTTTGCAATATGTATGGCCTTGATACCATATCCTGCGGCGCAACGATCTCTTTTGCCATGGAATGTTTCGAAAAAGGCCTGCTGACCCGGGACGATACGGGAGGGCTGGAACTGACATTTGGTAATGAAGAGGTTTTGCCGGAAATAATTGAACAGATTACCTTCAAGAAAGGCCTTGGCGCCCTGCTGGCGGAAGGAAGCAAAATAGCTTCCAGGAAACTGGGAGGAGAGGCGCTGGATTTGAGCATTACTGCAAAAGGCCAGGAACTGCCGGCTCATATGCCCCAGCAGAAACCGTCATTGGGATTAATATATGCAGTCAACTCGCAAGGAGCTGATCACCAGTCCAGCGCCCATGACACGGTTTTGACCGCCAACCCGAAAAGTAGGACCTGGGTGAAGCTGAACCAGCTCGGCATCTGGAAAGGTTACCGGCCCGACCAGGATACAGGCATAGATGAGGAAAAGGTGCGTTTTGCCTTTAACAGCCAGTGTTTTTATGCCCTGGCGGACAGCCTCTGTCTCTGCCATTTTGTATGGGGGCCCGCCTGGCATGTATATGGCCCCGGTGAGCTGGTGGACCTGTGCCGCTACGGCCTGGGATGGGATACCTCCTTATTTGAATTGATGCTGGCCGGAGAGCGGCGGATTAATATGATGCGCTTTTTTAACGCCCGCGAAGGGTTTGGCAAAACAGATGATATTTTGCCGGAACGGATTTTTGAAGCTCTTCCCAATGGGCCCTCGGAAGGTGCGGCGCTTGACCGGGAAGAGTTTGAGTCGGCTCGTGATCTTTATTACCGTTTTGCCGGCTGGGATCCCGAATCGGGCCATCCGGAGGAGGTCACCCTGAAGAGACTTTCCCTGGGCTGGCTTTTGGATAAAAAATAGCGATTTTATTTCCTTAGTTGGTGAGGCAGCATTTTCAGGTCTTTTTGAGAGCACGTTGGGCCTGGAGTTATAAGTCGACATATTTTTAGCCGGGCAGTTCCGGCAATTGTACGTTATAATGAATTTGCATGGAAGTGGCAGTTATAGTTCCGCAGTTACCTGGAAAAAGGAATAATCGGGGTTAAGCCCGCTATATATGCGCTGGAATAAAAACGAGATTAAAACTTGTATGTTTTGGGAGTGATGTTGTTTTGAAAGGCCGGGGCAGGAATTCCGATCTGGCGGTAAAAATTATTAAAAAAACGGCCGCGTTCCTGGCAGCTCTCTTTATCCTGTTCAGTATTGTTCCCTATCTAATTGCTACAGAAGACGCGGGTTTAACCCGGGAAGATCTGGCCTTTTCCAATAGCGAATTTATTGAGATTAATGGAATTGAACTGCACTATCGAAAATGGCCCCGTATCAATGACATGGACAAAAATGTCCTGCTGGTCCATGGGTTGGGCGCATCGACTTTTTCCTGGCGCTATACTGCCCCTGTATTTCAGGAAAAAGGGTTCCGGGTGGTAGCTGTGGATTTGCCCGGTTTTGGTTTGAGCGAACGGAGGATGGGCCTGGACCATTCTGCTGAAGCCCGGGGAGAATTGCTGTGGGCCATGCTGGAAAATCTGTTTCCAGGAACACAGTGGAACCTGGTCGGACATTCGATGGGTGGCGCAACTGTTACCGCCATGGCTTTACAGAGGCCGGAACAAACAGAAAGCCTCACCCTGGCTGCAGGGGCTCTTGTCCCCGCCGAACCCTCACCATACATGTTTTTGCTTCAATATCCACCGGTTGGGCAGTGGGCTAATATTTTCAGCAGCCGTCTCCTTTCCGATGAAAGCCGGATTGAAGAGCTTCTGACCTCTGCTTACGGGCAGCAGCCTGCCGAACATGAAGTAAAAGGCTATTACCTGCCCTTGAATATTGAAAACACATCAGCAATATGGCCTGATTTGCTCAGGACTGTTCAAGATCCACTTTTAGATCATCTTGGTCAGCTAAAGATGCCGGTGCTTTGCATCTGGGGGGGAGATGACCAGTGGGTTCCCCTGGAACAGGGGATACAAATAGATCGGTTGCTGCCAAATTCAAAACTGGTGGTTATTGAGAATGAAGGGCACTGTCCCATGGAAACCGCCCCGGACCGGTTTGACCGTAAAGTGGCCGATTTTATAACTGGCAGTTCTTATTAACTGCGGCATGGAAGATCTTTGCCAGCTCTTTTATGAGTGAATATTAGAGTGTCTACTGTGCAGGACCTAACACTAAAGCTTTTCATGAAGGATAGTGAAGAATGCGCATAGCTAAAACGACTTGCCCCCTGGACTGCTTTGATCAATGTGCTTTGCTGGTCGGTGAAGAAGGGGGCAGAGTTATATCAATTAAAGCCGATCCGGACCAGCCTGATAATTGCGGGATAATTTGCAGTAAAGGCAGAAAGCATGAGGAGCGGATCAATCATCCCGAGCGCCTGCGCTATCCTCTTGTCAAACGGAATGGGACCTTTGAAAGGATAAGCTGGGCAGAAGCCTTGGAGATTATAGGAGTTAAGATAAAGCAGGCCCTGGATTCGAAAGGCCCCCTGTCGCTGCTGCATTATTATGATGCCGGCTATAGCGGGTTGATCAAGAACCTGGAGGCTCGTTTTTTTAGCGCCCTGGGCGGATGCACCGTCCATCAGGGCAGCCTTTGCTGGGGCGCCGGCCTGGCCGCCCAAAAATATGATTTCGGTGATGTTGTCGCTCATCCTTACCACGATCTAACCAATGCAAAACTGATCCTGATCTGGGGGCGCAACCCGGCCCATACTTCCCTTCACCTCCATACTTTCATCAGCAGGGCAAAACGGGAAGGGGCCCGGGTAGTCTTGATCGATCCGGTCCGCACCGCAACCGCTTCTGTTGCGGATAAATATCTGAGGGTAAAACCGGGAACTGATGGAGCCCTGGCCCTGGCCATGGCCGGGGTTATAATAGACCGGAACCTGGCCGATTGGAACTTTATCGA
>PWFM01000212.1 GCA_003553895.1 Syntrophomonadaceae bacterium
CACTAGGTCCTGAACCTAGCGCGTCTGCCATTCCGCCACGCTCGCATGTTTCTCTTCGCTATGATATTATAACCATTCTTTACCCGTTTATCAATAGGTAACGGCAAAAATTTGTGGTAAGGTCGTGAAAGTAAATTCCCAAAGTAAGTTCCACAGTGGACAACGGTGTAGCATTTAGTCTGGGAAGTTATGGTAAGGACGTGAAAATGGCGTCTTGTTAATGATCATGTTAATATGTCTGCTGTGTAAATCAGGCGATAATTCAGCCCGGTTATTAATGGTGTAGTTTTGGAGCCAGGATCTGCAGGGCGGCGGGGATAATTTTTACATCAACAGAGCTGGTTTTCCATACATCGCCGTCTATCTGAAGGGGCAAAAGGCGAGATGTTTCCAGGCTGATTGTTCGGCCCCGCATCCTGGTGAGGGACTTGCTGGAAAGGTGTTTTCTTACGGCAACCCTGGCCCCCAGGGACAGCAGCTCCGGAATACCGCCTTTCCTGATCACCAGGAGGTCGAAATAGCCGTCATCAACTAAAGCCTGGGGGGCTATACACAATTTGCCGCCATAATAGCGGCCATTGGCTATGAGTACCAGCAGGGCCTGGTCTTCTTCAAAATGCAGCCCGTTACATTTTACTTTGCATTGAAAACGGCTGAAGGAAGCAGCTTGCTCTACCAGGGCAACAGCATAAGCCAGGTAGCCTTTTATGCTTTTATACCTGGCTGAGGCAGCCTCAGCCACGGCTCCATCCAGGCCGATGCCGACAGAATTTAAAAACAGCTCCTTGTTGGCCCGGCCGATATCAATCCGCCGCGGCTCCCACCGGGAAAGGCCCCGGAAAGCTTTATGCCAGTTGAGCGGTATGGACAGGGACCGGATAAAACCGTTTCCGGTGCCGGCAGGGATTACGGCCAAGATGTTTTTCTGCAAATCAATGCCGTTCAGGACTTCTCTTAAAGTCCCGTCTCCCCCGACAGCTACTACCAGTTCCGCCCCTTCATAACAGGCCCGGGCAGCCATGGCGGACCCATCACCCGCGCGGCGGGTAAAATAAGTTCGGTACGGCTGCCCGGACTGGCTTAACTCTTCTTCCATTTCAGGCCAGATTCGACCTGCTTTTCCATCACCGGCAGTGGGGTTGACCACAAAAGCGGTTTTATATGGAATTGTTTTTATTCCGGCTGTTTGTAACATTACTGTTTACCGGCGTCTTTATTTATTCTTCTTCACCTTCTTCTTTTTCTTCTTGTTTCATACGTCTAATTTGAGACGGATCAGGCAGCAGGTGCCGCAGTTCAATCGGCAGAGGGAAGGCAATCAGGTTGCCCTGCTGAGTGGCGATTTCAGGCAGGGTCCTCAAAAGCCGGACATAGAAACTGCCTTCCTGGGAGCTGAGGGTCTTGGCTGCTTCGGCAATCCTTCCGGCAGCTTCTCTTTCCCCGTCGGCCTGGACAATGACGGCCCTTCTTTCTCTTTCAGCCGTTGCCTGCCTGGAAATGGCTTTCTGCAGCGCTTCGGGAATTACAACGTCCTTGATTTCCACCGCCGTTACCTTGATGCCCCAGGCATCGGTAGCCTCGTCCAGGATGCTCTGGATTTGCGCGTTCAGTTTGTCCCGTTCGGAGAGCAGTTCGTCCAGTTCTGCCTGGCCGGCCACGCTTCGCAGGGTGGTCTGGGCCAGCTGGGCGGTGGCCATCCGGAAATCTTCAACATTGTTTACCGCCCGGTTTGGTTCAACGACGCGGTAGTACACTACAGCGTTAACGCTGGTGGTAACGTTGTCGCGGGTAATCACTTCCTGGCTCGGCACGTCTAAAGTGACAATTCGCAGCGATACCCGGACAATTTTGTCAACAACAGGGATTACAAGGACAAAACCGGGCCCCTTTTCGCCGATCAGGCGTCCCAGGCGGAAAACAACCAGCCTTTCGTATTCACGGACAATCTTGATCGCGGAAGTAAGAAAAAGAAACAGGATAATCAAAATTGGTATGAACAACCCTACATCACCTAATATTTCTGGCAGCATTTTACATCCTCCTCTTTAATAAATAATTTTTCATACCGAACTTAATGCCGGCCGGCGCTTGCAAAATCGGACCTTTTAATCGGTATCTTCACTCCGGGTTTGAGTTTCCTCTGCCGGCCGGACCCATAACTGCAAGGTCTCGGCTTTTTCAACCTCAACTTCGGTTCCTTTGGGTATCCTCTGGTTGTCGCTGCTGCGTGCTTTCCAGAGCTCACCCCTGGACTTAATCATCCCTTCGGGATTAAGTTCTTCTATGACAACTCCCTTCTCCGGGGGGTTGAAATAAGTGCTTCCGCCCTTGTGCTGGCGGCGGCTGTGGAGCACCCGCTGGGCAACGACAAGGACAATAATCAGCAGACCGATTACAGTTCCCACCACTGTGACCAGGAAGGTGCCATACCAGTCCGCTTCCATCAGGGGCTCCGTCGGCAGCAATACAGCTCCTGCGAGCAGTGATGCCGCCCCCCCTATGCCCAGGATTCCAAAACCGGAAGTAAATATTTCGGCGGCAATTAAACCGGCCCCCAGGAGCAGCATTATAATACCGGTTGTGTTGGTGTCAAAGAGGCCTAAACCGTAAATGCCGAGCACCAACAGGATCAACCCGCTTACTTCCGGCACAATTGTTCCCGGGGCGCTTAAACCGAAATAAATGCCCAGGAAACCGATCATCAGCACAAAAAAGGAAATCTGGGGATCACTGAGCCAGTCCTGCAGGCCCTCTCGTAAATTCATCTCCGGTTGCTCGATGGGGGCATCAACAGTGTTTAACTGGTGGGTAACCCCCTGCTTTTCAATTTCGCTCCCGTCGAGGGCTTCCAGCAGTTCCGGCACGCTGCCGGCCAGGTGTTCAATCATCCCTTCCTCCAGGGCTTCCCTGGCATCAAGGGTCAGGTTTTCCGTGACGAATTTTTCGGCCAGATCTTCGGGACGTCCCTGTTCTTTGGCCATGCTGCGCATGTGCGAAGCATAAAACTGGATTGTTTTATCATCCGTAGCTTCGGCGCCTTCAGGCGAAATCGCAACAGGCATGGCCGCGCCTACCGTGGTTCCGGGGGCCATGGCTGCTATATCAGAAGAAACCAGGATAAAAGCCCCGGCCGAACCGGCGATAGCTCCAGAAGGAGCAACCAGGACAGCAACTGGAAAATCGGCATTCAAGAACAATTCGTTTATTTTCAAGGTTGCATCAACCAGGCCACCGGGGGTATTCATTTGCAGGACAAAAAGCTGAGCCCCGTCATCTTCTGCGGCTTCAATTTGCCGCTCCAGAAAGCTCCGCAAGCCCGCTGTAACCGCGCCGTCAACTTCAACTACATAGATAGGCCTCTCTTCTGTTTCTGCGCTGCTAACGCCGGGAAAGATAAATAACCCGCCGACCAGGCAAAACAAAATTAAAGCTGTCAGAATTAATTTATGGCTTATAATATAGTTATTTTTCATCTCGAATCCTCAACTTTTTCATTATTAATAACCTCTTTAAATACAATTATAATATAATTAGTTCAGAATTTAAAGCTAAGATTGCCGGGAACGGATAGATTTGACTGCAAGGAAATGCTGAAATATAATATAACCAATCTAGTTATTTATAAAAGGAACCTGCCTATGATTACAAAAAAAGCTGAGTATGCCATTATCATTTTAACTGAGCTGGCTTCGCACCCGCAAGGGACAGTAGTCACCAGCAAAGAAATAGCCCGCAGCAGGGCCCTTCCCCCCAACCTTGTCGTGCAGCTGCTTGCCGTCTTGAAGGAAGAGGGCTGGACCGGCGGGACCCGGGGTCCTTCGGGTGGAATTAAGCTCCTGGTGGATCCATCTGAAATAAACCTGCGACAGGTTATCGAAATAATTGACGGACCGATCGGTATTACCCGCTGTCTGTTCAGCGACACTCCCTGTCAGAACAAGACCCATTGTTCTTTAAGGGGGGTCTGGGCCCGGGCTCAGAATAATATGCTCTCCGTCTTAGAAGAAGTTACGATCAGAGACCTGGCCGAAAAGGCGCCCAGAGATTGTTGATGACCAGTTTTTACCCCTTGATGCTGCCGTCAACTCCGATTACTGTCTCGGTAAGGGGGATATCTGCGCCTGCTTCTTTTAAGGCTGAATGGACCAGGCTTGATAAACCAAAGCAGCATCCCACTTCCATGTGGACCAGGGTAATACTTTTCAGGTTATTGTTCTTGAATATTTTAACCAGCTTATCGTGATAAGCACCTACCTCATCCAGTTTTGGGCACCCGATCACTAGGGCCCGTCCGGCCAGGAACTGCCGGTGAAAATCAGCGTGGGCAAAGGGAACACAGTCGGCCGCAATGAGCAGATCTTGTTCTGCTAAGAACCGCGCTTCAGGGTTGACCAGGTGCAGCTGAATCGGCCAGTGGCTTAATTCAGCTTCCGGCTCAGCCGCGGTTTCTGCCGGAGAGCCCGGTCTTTTTTCTGCCTGGCTGCCCATGTCCCTAATTTCTTTGGCCCCACAACCGGTCATTTCCAGCGCAGGCTTACCCTTCTCCTCTTTTTGCATTCTTTCCAGGTGCTGCTCTACCGCATTTTCATCAAAGGGCTCGGCTTCACGCTCGATAAGCGCTATGGCGCCCCGGGGGCATTCGCCAAGGCAGTTTCCCAACCCATCACAATAGATATCCTTAACCAGCCTTGCTTTTCCGTCCACTATTTGCAGAGCCCCTTCTTCGCAGGATGGTATACAAAGGCCGCAGCCATCACACTTGCTTTCATCGATAGAAATTATCTTCCGCACAACTTGACTCATAATTTTTCACCCTCCATTTGTATTGCCGGTTTCAACGTTCCGGTTATTTAAACTTGCTGCCGTATTCTGAGAACAATTCGGCAATAATTTTCTCCTTTTTATCGTTGCTATCCCGTTCGTAATTTTCCTGACCATCGCCGCCCTGGAAAATTTCAATTAAGCGTTTCGTGTCAATTATTACTGCACCGGGCAGCTCCAGTTTTTCAGCCAGGTTCTCGATATAACGGTCCGTTTCTGCAATCAGGCCCAGCTTTACCAGGGCTATTAATACTGAAGCGGCAGTAACGGGAAGCATGTCGGCCTTTTCACGGCGGCATTTTTCCTCGGCGCCGTCAATCATTTTTTTCATGGCCTCGATGTTTTCCGGATTATTTCCGCTCAGCCTTGCGAACTCTTCTTCAAGCACAGTCCGGAATGATTTTTTTTGAATGCCTTTAGCTCCGGCGCCCAGGCACATTTCAGCATGAGCGCACCACTCAGCGCAGCCCATATCGAAACGGGGATTTGCCACCCTGGTTTTACAATTACGGCATCTCAGCCTGATGTCGGTCTTAAAAAACTCTATAACCTCGCCGCATTTAGGGCAATTTTCTTCATGGACATCATCTGCGGTCCAGTACCGCATGTCCTGGCCGGGGCATTTTGTAGAAAGCATTAGCTTACACCACCTTTTATTACCAACCTAATTGGTTATATATATTATAACGTACTGTTTCTCTAAATGCAATAAAATGTGGATAAAAAAAGCGGCCCGACAATGTGACCGCCTCTTAGAATGTTTATTTAACCTGCCCGGGGATCATGTAAAAGTTAGTCGTACAGCCAGCCCTCGCGCGATTGTTCGTAGGCGCAGACCTCGGTTTCATCAAAAAACAGGCCCATCTCTCGCCTGGCGCTTTCGGATGAATCGGAAGCATGAACCAGGTTTTTCCCTGTAAAAATGGCCAAATCACCGCGCATGGTGCCGGGTGCCGCTTTTTGCGGATCTGTTTCGCCGACCAGGGTCCGGGTCATTTTAATGACATTATCGCCTTCCCAGATCATGGCCACAACCGGAGATGAAGTAATAAACTCAATCAAGCCGTTGTAGAACTTCTTCCCTTCGTGCTCCTCATAATGACGGGCAGCCAGGTCTTTTGACACCGGCATCATTTTCATTGCTGCCAGCTTGAAACCTTTATTTTCCATTCTGCTGATAACATTGCCGACCAGCCCGCGCTGGACCCCATCCGGCTTGATCATTAAAAAAGTCCTTTCCCTGGTTTGCATTGTGTGCCTCCATTCCCTGAAAGAATTAAATTAGTAAATCGACATCAAATTATCATCGTCAATAATTTTAGTTTCTTCGTCCAAACGCCTGCGCATATCCTTGGGCACAGAAAACATGGCCCGGGCTGTTTCTCCATCAAAGTAGTGGAGGACAAGTTTTCTCTCCTGGAGCAGGTGATTAAATGCATGTTCGGAAGGCAGTTCGGCCTTATAAGGGGCGGCCAGGATGAAGCCCCACTCGGTGTTATAAGAAGGGACAAAAGCCCGGTAGGGTTTTACAAAAGGCATCACCTTTTTGATGGTGTTGTTGATGGCGCTGTGCGAATCGATTAAAGGCAGGCAGGTATCGCCGGCCTGTAATGAGAATACGCCTTGTTTTGAAAGGCGGCTTTTAATCAATGCAAAATACTGGGTGGTAAACAATTTCAAGGCCGGACCTTCTTCAACCGGCTCGGGAACATCGCTGATGATCACATCGAAGGGGTCCCTTTCATTCTCCAGGTATTCCCTGGCATCCATAAAATGAAGGGTTACCTTCTCGTGATCAAAACTGCCTTTATGCCAGCTCTCCAGGTAGGTGCGGCATTTTACAACGACTTCGCGGTCCAGGTCCACCATGATCAACTGTTCTACTGAAGGATGTTTAAGCACCTCGCGCAGTGTTGCCCCCTCACCGCCGCCAATCACCAGTACGCGTTGAGGCGCCGGGCACATCAGCATTGCCGGATGAACCAGCGCCTCGTGGTAAATATATTCATCACTTTGAGCAGATTGCACCTTGCCGTCCAGGAACAGGATCCGGCCATACATTTCGGTATCGGCAATTTCAACCTGCTGATAACCGGTTTGAAAACTTATGATATAGTTTTCAATCCCATACATGTGGGCTGTGCCCGGTGAAGTGTGGTCCAGGTACCATTTATGTTTTTCAGAAGGCAATTGCTTCTCCTCCTCGTCTGAACTCCCCCCGAACAACGGGATTGGGGCGGCTTCAAGAGTAAGTTGCCGCCGGTTTATATTCAACCTGGACATCAAAGATGCCGCGCTCGATTTCGCGGGCCGACATATTTTGGGCCGAAAATGACTGTTTCAAATAATTGCACGACACCCATGGATCAACTGTTTGCCCGCAGGTAAAAACATCGACTGCTGCATATCCAAATTCAGGCCAGGTGTGGATGGCCAGATGGGACTCGGATATAACCACTACCCCGCTAACGCCTTGAGGGCTGAATTGATGGAAAACTGTTTCTTTTACTTCTGCTCCTGCCTCAAGAGCAGCAGTAACCATGGCCTGCTTTATTTGTTCCAGGTCAGTTAAAGTTTCCATGGGGCAACCATAAAATTCAGCCAAAATATGACGGCCTAAAGCGCTCATCTCTGATACCTCCTTGTAACCAGTTTTTTCAATTAAAAGCGTCAGGATACATTGTACCAAAAAGAGTGCAAAAGTCAATGAGCAGGAAAAAATTCAAACAAATGTTTATTTTAGCTTCCTGTTTTATGTTAATTTGATAATAGTTTTTCAATCATATAGAATAATAACCATAGAGTAATGGGTTATAACAAGCAGTAAATAAACAACAAAGGATTGTTGCCATGAGTAGCCTGGATTTTATATTTAACCCCGGACAAATTGCCGTTATCGGAGCCTCGCGATCGCCTCAGAAAATTGGTTATGCTGTCCTGGACAATATTATTAACAGCGGTTTTGCGGGATCTATTTTCCCGATCAACCCCCGGGAAGAAGAAATTGCCGGCCTGAAAACATACTGTTCAATCCTGGACGTCAAAGCCCCTGTAGATCTGGCCGTCATTTGCGTGCCCGCTAAACATGCTACAGTTGTAGCCGAAGAATGCGGCCGGGCCGGGGGGAAAGGTTTAATTGTCATCAGCGCCGGCTTTAAAGAAACAGGCAAAGAAGGCTTAAAACTGGAACGGGAATTGATTTCTATATGCAACCGCTACGGAATGCGCATGCTCGGTCCCAATTGTGTCGGCCTCATGGATACCCACTCCCCGCTGAACGCTTCTTTCGCCGAAGGATTCCCCAACCGGGGGAATATCTCTTTTATATCACAAAGCGGCGCCATGCTGGTATCCATCCTCGATTGGAGCTTCGAAATGGGGATGGGTTTTTCGCGTTTTATCAGCACCGGCAACAAGGCCGACCTGAGCGAGATCGATTTAATTCAAAGCTGTGCCGACGATCCCCAGACCAGCGTTATTCTCTGCTACGCAGAAGATATTACGGACGGTGAGAGGTTTGTCGAAGTATGCTCGGAAGCAAGCAAAAAGAAACCAATCATTATCCTGAAATCGGGCACCAGCAGCGCCGGAGCCCAGGCCGCCAGTTCACACACCGGAGCCCTGGCCGGAAGCAACCGCGCTTATGACGCCGCCTTCAGGCAAAGCGGGGTCCTCAGGGCCGAGAGCATGAATGACCTTTTCGATATGGCCAGGGCTTTTTCCACTCAGCCCCTGCCCGAAAATTCACGAACAGCCATCGTTACCAATGCCGGCGGCCCTGCCATCGTCGCTACCGATGCTGTTGAAAAGTACGGCCTGAAAATGGCCCGCTTTACCAGGGAGACCATCGATAGATTAAGAGAAAACCTGCCCGGTGAAGCAAATATTTACAATCCCGTGGATATCCTTGGCGACGCCGGTGATGATCGTTACCGTTTTGCCCTGGAAACTGTTTTAGAGGATGAAAACGTAGACAATACCCTGGTTCTGCTCTGTCCGGCAGCGGTCACCGAACCGGAAAAAACGGCCCGCACCATCGTCGAATTGAATAAAAAACATAACCAGAAGCCGGTCATGGCTGTTTACATGGGCGGAAAATCTTTAACCGCCGGGCGCAGCCACCTGACCGCCAATTCTATACCAACTTTTACCTTTCCCGAACCATCTGTTAATTCACTGCGCGGCATGGTTCATTATAATGAATATTTAAAAGAGCCCGCTCTTAGCGAAAGCGAACCGGTAAAGCTTGACGGTATTGACCAGAATGCAGTCCGCAAAACCCTGGATGCTGTTTTTGCCGACCGCCGGGTGGTTCTTCTGGGCCATGAAGCTTCCGATGTCATGTCTGCGTACGGCATCCAGGTCAGTAAAACCTACCTGGCTACTTCGGAGGAAGAAGCGGCTAAAATTGGCGCAGAACTCGGTTTTCCAGTAGCCCTTAAAATATCCTCACCCCGTATTGCCCACAAAACTGATGTCGGCGGGGTAGCTATCGGTTTACACAGCGATAAGGAAGTTAGAAGGGCTTATGGCAAGATCATGGAAAACGTGCATTATTACCTGCCCGATGCCCCCATATATGGCATAGAAGTCCAGGATATGGTTGATGAAGGAGTCGAGGTTATTGTGGGAATGTCCAGGGATGTCCAGTTTGGACCCCTGGTGGTTTTCGGTCTGGGGGGCATCTATGTCAACCTCCTGGAAGACGTTTCCTTCCGCCTTGCGTCGGGAATAACCACCCGGGAAGAGGTCAAGAAAATGATTGCCGAAACCAAAGCTTTTACCCTGCTCAAGGGTTACCGGGGCAAGAAGCCGGCCGATATTGAAGCCCTATCCGATACAATATTAAGGACGGCCAGGCTGGTCAGTGATTTCAGGGAAATTACCGAAATGGATATTAACCCGGTCCGCGTTCATTACCAGGGCGCTACAGCCCTGGATGTGAAAATAACTGTTGAAGAAGTTAACGAAAAGGAATAATTCCTTAATGAGGTGATTAAATGAAGGCGATTTATTTTTCCGGAAAAGCAGGCGGGGGGAAAACTGCCACTGCCCTTGGATTGGGATTAAAACTAAAAGAACAGGGGTTAAAGGTTTCTTATTTTAAGCCGATCGGTTTTAGAAAAGGCACGGTAAAAAAAGATGATGACGACGTTATGTTGATGCGCGATCTATTTTCCCTGCCGTTTTCCGGGGAGACCGTCTCCCCTGTTATTGTCAATGATCATTACCTGACCCCGCGTTTTATGAAAGAAGTCAAGGATCTCCACCCCCGCATTAAAAAAGCCTTTCAGAAATGTTCAGATGGTTACGATGTTGTCATGGTTGACGGCAGCATCGAACCCCATGTCGGCCACAACCAGGGCCTCGATGATTTTAACCTGGCCGAAATACTGGGCGCCGCCGCTCTGCCTGTTATTAAAGCGGATGATGATTTTGACCTGGACCAGAATTTACTCTACCTGGAAATGTGGACAAATAAAAAAATCCCGGTCATCGGCTGTATCTTCAATAATATTGCCACCACCCAGTGGAACAAAAGCAGCAGCGTCTATAAACCCCTGGTTGAAGACAAAGGTTTTGACGTCCTGGGCTTAATACCTAGCCAGGTAAAAATTTCAGCCCCGACCGTGGCCGAGTTTTACGATGTTGTCGGCGGGGATATCCTTTCTGCGCCTGATAATATGAACCGGATTGTAGAAGAAGTTGTGGTGGGGACCATGACCATAGAGAGCGCCCTGAGCTACCTGCGCCGCGCGCCCAATAAAGCCCTGATCACAGGTGGCGATCGCAGCGATATGGCCCTTACCGCCCTGGAGACCAGCACTTCTGTAATTATTTTAACCGGGGGACTTTACCCCGACCTCCAGGTTCTTTCCAAGGCCGAAGAAAAAGGAGTTCCGGTCATACTGGTCCACCAGGATACCTATTCCACCCTGGAAAATTTACAAAGCATATATCGCAGCATCCATCCGCAGAATAAAGAGGCCATCAATATTATCAAGGACAACGTGGATAAGTATTTGGCCTGGGAAAAGCTTCTCGATTACCTGAAAGCATAACTGGCTTCACCCTGGTTGGTTAAAAAAAAGGACAGGCCTGCATAACCGGCCTGTCCTTTTTGGGAAGCGCTTTAGCAGTTATTTATTTTCATATCTCAGGACCTTGTTCTCCCAGGTCCTGATCTGGAGGTAATCTTTACCCATACTGACCAGGTATTCCGGCAGCATCGGAGTTTTGCCCAAACCGAAGGGGGCATTAACAACATAGTGCGGGATGGCCAGCCCGGATGTATAACCGCGCAGCTTTTCCATTATTTCAAGGCCTTCTTCAACCTTGGTCCTGAAATGCGAAGTGCCCTTGACTGCTTTGGCATGAAAAATCAGGTAGGGCCTGACCATCATTTTCAACA
>PWFM01000031.1 GCA_003553895.1 Syntrophomonadaceae bacterium
ACTTCAATTAAAGCGCTGGAGCGCCGCCTGGGGAAAAGAAAGACGGAGATGCTGACAACCATGCTGAAAAAAGGAAATTACTACGCTGTTGCAGAATTATTGTGTAAAGATTATTACGATCATTTTTATAACGATGCCAGACCAGAATATTCCAGTTTCAGCGAAACCATAGACACCACAAATATCAAAACGGCGGCAAAAGAAATTATTGCCGCAATCGGCAGGCGCCACCCGGTTCGCGCCTAAATAACCCGAAAAAGGTTGGTTATTGATTGAAAAGATTCCCGGGTTGATGTTTTAACAAATTCTATGAATACAGAAAGGAGACTAAATCCGATGAATCCCTATGATGCTGCTCACAGGCTGTCAAGAGCATTGAAAGAATCGGAAGAATTTAAAGAGCTTAAAAAAGCCCAGGAAGAACTAAAAGCTGATGAAACGGCAAAAACAATGGTCCTCGATCTGCGCGGCAAACAAATGGAACTGCAAAGACAAAGACTTTCCGGTATCGAGGTATCCGAGCAGCAGGAACAAAGGCTGCAAAAATTAATGGATGTTGTAAATATGAACATGGTGGCAAAAAGGTTTATTGAAGCAGAGTACAGGGCCATTGTGCTGCTGCAGGATGTGCAGAAAATTATCGGCGAAGCCACCGGTGTAATATATGATGAAGAGTTAATGAATATTGCCGATGAAAGCCAGGGTGATCAGCAGTAATGCCCGGAGTTGAAAACCGAGACTACGAAGCCCTGCTCCTTGATTTGGACGGGACCCTGCTTGACCTGGATATTGAAAAATTTATTCCGGCCTATATCGAAGCCCTGTCCGGTAAATTTACAGATTTTTTAAGCCGTGAAAATTTTACGAGGCATCTGTTTGCGGCTACAAAGACCATGGTTGAAAACAATGACGGCGGAAAAAGAAACGAAACCGTATTTTACGAAGAGTTCTGCGGGAGAATTGGGAAGAGCCGGGAACAAATCCGGCCTGTTATCGATTCATTCTACCGGAATGATTTCCCGCGCCTCAGCTGCTGGGGAAAAGTCCATCCCGATGCTGCTGCGGTTATTGAAAACGCCCGGAGGAAAAACTTGAGATTGGTCCTTGCTACCAACCCTATTTTCCCGGCCACGGCCATTTTGCAGCGCCTCTCCTGGAGCGGCTTTTCTTCCCATATATTTGACCTGATCACTACCATGGAAAACATGCATTTTTGCAAGCCGAACCGGGCTTATTATTTAGAGATCGCCGGGGCCCTCGGCATACAGCCCGAAAAGTGCCTGATGGCCGGCAATGATACCCTTGAAGATCTAAGCGCCTCGGAAGCCGGCATGGATACCTTCCTGGTCGAAGATTTAATCCTCCATCGCACTGACAAAGCACCGGTTAGCACTTATCAGGGAAAAATGAAAGATCTGGCGCATTTTATCAACAACCTTAATCCGTGAGATAGAAATGAATAAACCTTGATCCGTAAATACAGCGGCTATTTAAGCGCTCTTCAGTTCTTTTTTACCCGGATGGCCCTGATTTCAGGGCCTTCATCTTTTTCCAGGCGGGCATTGACCAGTTTGCCGCGCCAGTGCAGGCCTTTTATGTCCATGTTTATTTTTACCCGCAGGTAATGAGGAGTAAAACCTTCCGCATGGGAATAGGGCACTACTTTTTCTACCAGCACCGGCTGGACGGTTCCCAAAAAACCATGGCGGTATTCAGAAGCCATCTGTTCGCCCAAAGCCATCATTTCTTTACTGCGCCTGTCTTTGATCTCCTTTGGGACCTGCCCGGAAAAGCGGGCGGCCGGGGTGCCGGGCCGGGGTGAATACTTAAAAACATGCAGCCGGCTGAAGCCGATCTCATTTATCAGCTTCAAACTGCGGCGGTGGTGTTTCTCCGTTTCTCCCGGAAACCCGACGATAACATCGGTGCTTAAAGCCAAACCGGGTATTTCCTGCTTTAACCATTTGGCCAGGTAAAGGTACTCCACCGGTTCGTAAGGCCGGTTCATCAACCGAAGGAGCTCTCCATCCCCGCTCTGCAGGGGTATGTGCAGGTGCGGGCAGACCTGCCAGGAACCTGTTATTTGTTCGACAAGCTCGGAGTTTATATCCGAAGGCTCCAGGGAACTAAGGCGAAGCCTGAGCAGACCCGGGATTTTTCCCAGTTCTTGTAAAAGAAAAGGCAGGGAAACGTTGTCAAGATCGGCCCCGTAAAGGCCCAGGTGAATACCGGTCAGCACAATCTCCCGGCAGCCGGAAGCCACCAGGTTCCGGGCTCGCAGCACGGCCTCTCCAGGTTCAAGGCTGCGCAGGGGGCCCCTGACTGAAGGCACCACACAGTAGCTGCAGGCCTGGTTACAACCTTCCTGGACTTTCAAGAAACCCCTGGTCCGGCGCCTTGTTTTCACCGGGGGCAGCATTTCAAACCGGCTGCCGGCAGAGTGAGGAACGACCAGGTCCAGAGCAGCGCCGGGCTGTAAATTCTCCAGGATCTGGGGCAATTTTTCGCGCTCCCGGTTGCCGATAATCAGGTCCGCCTGCTCCATCTCTTTAATTTTATTGGGATCGCCCTGGGCATAGCAGCCTGTAGCAACCACGATCGCATCGGGAGAACGCTTCCTGGCCCGGCGGATCGCCTTGCGGGATTTATGATCACTGCTGGCGGTTACCGTACAGGTGTTAATCACATATACATCGGCCCGCTTATCAAAATCGATGATCCTGTAACCGGCCTCTTCAAAAAGAGCCTGCAGGGCTTCCGTTTCGCAATAATTAACTTTGCAGCCGAGTGTGTAAAACGCCGCTTTTTTATTCACTGTCTTTCCCTTTCTTGGCCGAGATCGCCCCAGGCTGCCTGGATCATGGCCAGCGCGGCTGTAGCTGCCGTTTCCGTCCGCAAAATCCTGGGCCCCAGGTGAACTATCTGGGCCCCCGCATCCCTGGCAGCCCTTATTTCGCCGGCATCAAAACCTCCCTCGGGTCCGATAAATAATAAAACAGCCTTATCTTCCGGACAGGGCTGTTTTAAAAAACCCTCCAGGGACCCGCCTGATTCTTCTTCCCAGGGGACCAGGGTCCGGTGCCGGCCAAACTCCGGCAGGATAGTATTTAATGACCGGACCCGTTCAACCCGGGGCAGGTATGCCCGCCGGCACTGGGCGGCAGCGGAACGCGCTATATTCTGCCAGCGCTGATTTTTCTTTTTTTCCTTGCTGCTGTCCAGTTCTGGAACGCTCCTGGTGGTGACGACCGGGACAATCCTTCTAACACCCAGTTCCACGGCCTGCCGGATGACCAGGTCCATTTTTTCGCCCTTGGACAGCGAGTGGTATAAAGCAATATTTAATGGGGATTCCGCTGAAGATAGTTCATCGTGAAGACAAACCCGGACTTTTTTAGGCTCAGATACAGTTACCCTCCCGCTAAAAACCGTGCCAAGGGCATCGGCTACAGCCACGCTGTCTCCTGGTTTTAAGCGCAGGACACGGTAAGCATGGGTGAGATCCTGCTCATCAAGCTCCACCTCAAGCCCCCCGGCCAATCGCTGCCCTTCCAAGAAAAAATAGCGCATCTACACCTCCGGCCACGAGATGCTTACCCGCCGCCAAATGCATCCTTCATCCGGTCGAAAAAGCCCTTGCTCTCAACCCCTACTTCCTCTCCGTTCAGGTAGGCAAACTCTTCGAGAAGCTCTTTCTGACGCTGAGAAAGGCGTTTGGGGACATTTACCTTCACTTTTACATGCAGATCTCCCCGGCCTGAACCGCGCAGGCGGGGCATCCCGTGTCCTTTCAAGCGAAAAGTTGCCCCATGCTGGGTGCCTCCGGGTATGGTAAGATTGGCTGTGCCATCGAGGGTGGAAATTTCCTTTTCCACACCCAGGGCAGCCTGGCTGATACTCAGAGTTTCTTCAAGCCATAGATCGCTGCCTTTTCTTTGAAATACCTTGTGGGGGCGAACCCTGAAGACAACATAAAGGTCACCGGACGGCCCGCCGCGCATGCCCGCTTCGCCACCCCCGCTGACGCGGAGGCGCGATCCGTCTTCCACGCCGGGCGGTATTTTTATCTCGATTTTTCTTTCTTCCACAACCCGGCCCTGGGCGCTGCAGGTGGGACAGGGATCGCTGATAATGGTTCCTTCACCCCGACAGTTGCTGCAAACCTGCATACTCACAAAACGTCCAAAAGGAGTGCTGCGGGTATACTGCTGCTGACCGCTTCCCCCGCAGGAGGGGCAGGTTTCGGCTCCATCGGCAGATTTGGCCCTCTTGCCGTCGCATTCCGGACAGGTTTCAGTGCGCGGAATGGTAATCACCTTATCTCCACCGTAAAATGCTTCTTCCAGGGTTATTTCCATATCATAACGTAAATGGTCTCCCTGTTCGGGACCGCGCTGCCGGCGGCGGCCCCCCATGCCGCCCATTCCGCCAAAAAACTGTTCAAAAATTTCATCAATGCCCCCAAAACCGGCCCCGCCGAAACCATCAAATCCACCCGGCGCGCCGGCTTCATGTCCGAAACGATCGTATCGGGCCTTTTTCTGGGGATCGCTTAAGACGTCATAGGCTTCTTTCATTTCTTTAAACTTATTTTCGGCTTCGGGATCATCCTTGTTAAGATCGGGATGGTACTGTTTGGCCAGGCGCCGG
This sequence comes from Syntrophomonadaceae bacterium, assembly GCA_003553895.1. Taxonomy (GTDB): domain Bacteria; phylum Bacillota; class Dethiobacteria; order DTU022; family DTU022; genus B1SED10-74M. The sequence goes on from PWFM01000031.1 coordinate 4,651, forward strand.
TAGGCTTTTTTTATCTCTGCTTCACTGGCGTTGCGATCCAATCCCAAAACTTCATAATAGTCTTTTTTACTCATAGCAAAACATCATCCTTTTCACCCTGGTAATTTTTCATAACATCCGGCAGATGCCGCATGTTTTATAGGTTAGCTTATTCAGCCGGGTTTTAGAGGCCCGGGTTCGTCTTTACAGTATAGCATTAACCCCGGTCTCCTGCCTAATGCAAACTGTAACCTGGAATCTATTTTAAGATCAGATCTTTTTCAGGGCAACCTCTCGGGCAACCGCCAAAAAACCGGTCCCACGCAGCAGTTATATGAACCGGTTTTAACTCTCCTGCTTTTCCTCGCCCTCCTGATCAGGGTCATCATATTCGGCGTCTATAACATCGTCGTCAGCATCTTTTTCACTACTATGGCCGCCGTCACCGGAATGGTCCGGCTCCTCCGCTTCAGCCTGCTGTTCATAAAGCTTCGACGATAGTTCGTGCATATAGCTGTTCATTTTTTCTGTTGCTTCTTTGATCAGGCCCGCATCTTCTCCCCGGGCCGCTTCCCGAAGCTCCTCCGCCGCTTTTTTTATTTCTTCCGCCCGCTCCGGTTCAACCTTGTCACCAAGATCGTTCAACGCTTTTTCGGCGCTGTAGGCCAGGGTATCGGCCTGGTTGCGGGCCTCGGCCAGTTCCTTGCGCCTGCTGTCTTCTTCGGCAAACTTTTCGGCTTCATTGACCATTTCATTAATCTGATCTTTCTCCAGGCCGCTGGAAGCTGTTAAAGTAATTTTTTGTTCACGGTTCGTGGCTAAATCCTTGGCCGAGACGTTAACAATGCCGTTGGCATCGATATTAAAGCTGACCTCGATCTGGGGCATGCCCCGCGGCGCCGGGGGTATGCCATCAAGCATAAACCGGCCCAGGGTCTTATTGTCGGTAGCCATTGCCCTTTCTCCCTGCAAAACATGGATATCGACACTGGTCTGGTTATCGGCGGCGGTAGAAAAGATTTGTTTTTTCTCGGTTGGAATGGTGGTGTTACGCTCAATGATCCTGGTAAAAACTCCTCCCAGGGTTTCAATGCCCAGGGACAGGGGCGTTACGTCGAGGAGGAGGACGTCCTTTGCTTCTCCTCCCAGGACCGCCGCCTGGTAAGCTGCTCCCATCGCTACCACTTCATCAGGGTTGACCCCTTTATGCGGTTCTTTGCCAAGCAGGTTGCGGATGGCATCCTGTACGGCTGGAATCCTGGTCGAACCGCCTACCAGGATCACTTTGTCAATATCTCCGGCGCTCAGTCCGGCGTCAGATAAAGCCTGCCTGGTCGGTCCCATCGTTTTTTCTACCAGGGAGCCGGTCAGTTCATCGAACTTGGCCCTGGTCAGGGTGATGTTCAGATGTTTTGGCCCTTCCTGGGTGGCGGTTATAAAGGGCAGGTTAATGTCCGTGGAAGTCACGGCAGAAAGCTCCACTTTGGCCTTCTCAGCGCCTTCCATCAGGCGCTGGAGGGCCATCTTGTCCTGCCGTAAATCGATGCCATGATCTTTTTCAAATTCGCCGGCAATGTAATCGACAATACGCTGATCAAAATCATCACCGCCCAGGCGGTTATTGCCACTGCTGGCCTTAACTTCCACCACATCATCGCCCAGTTCAAGAACCGACACATCAAAAGTTCCGCCGCCGAGATCAAAAACCAGTATCTTCTGGTCTTCTCCCTTTTTGTCCAAACCGTAGGCAAGGGCTGCGGCAGTAGGTTCATTAATAATTCTCAAAACTTCCATCCCGGCAATGGTCCCCGCATCTTTAGTAGCCTGGCGCTGACTGTCAGTGAAATAGGCGGGAACGGTAATCACAGCCTGTGTAACCGTTTCGCCCAGGTAACTCTCAGCATCAGCTTTAAGTTTTTGTAAAACCATGGCTGATATTTCCTGGGGGGTATATTCCTTATCGTCAATTTTTACCTTGTGATCGGTTCCCATTTCACGTTTGATGGAAACAATGGTCCGCTCAGGATTGGTAACAGCCTGCCTTTTGGCAACCTGGCCCAGCAGCCTCTGCCCGTCCTTAGTAAAAGCCACAACAGAGGGTGTGACTCTGCTGCCCTCGGCATTGGCTATTATTTCCGGCTCATTACCGATTAAAGCGGCTACTGCCGAGTTGGTTGTGCCTAAATCAATACCTACAACTTTTGCCATGTCTGCTTTCCTCCCAATTTAGTTATATTGATTACTGCGATTTATTCCCGGCATACTTTTACCATAGCCGGCCTGAGAACCCGTTCGCGGTGCCAGTAACCTTTTTGCATTTCCTCAACTACATTGCCCGGTTCCTGCTGGTCGCTTTCAACCTCCATCACAGCGTGGTGGCAGTGCGGATCGAAAGGAGTTCCTTCGGCTTCAATAGCGCTAACCCCCTCCTGCTCCAGGATCTGAATCATCTGCCTGTAGATCATCTTCAGGCCGTCAAGATGCGCTTCCGGTATATTATCATCTGAACGGGCCGATTCCAGGGCCCTTTCCAAATTGTCCAGCACCGGCAGGAGCCTGCTCAAAAAATCATGAAGGGCATATTCCCTCGCTTCCGCCTGCTCTTTTTTGCTGATCCGGCGCAGGTTTTCCATTTCAGCCTGCTTGCGCTTCAGCCGGTCCATTAACTCTTCCCGTTCCTGCTCCCAATTTTCTCCTTCTGCTTCTTCTCTTTCTTCTCCGGTTTCATTTTCGGCCTGATCTGCAAATTGCTCTTCAACTGTCCCTTCTTGTTCTGAATGGTTTTTGTCCTGTTGTTCAGTTCTTTTTTTCCTGCCCATAAAGAATCACCCGCTCATAAAGTAATCAATGGCAACCCTATTGCCATGTGGAGAGAAAAACTGGAGCCGCTATGAACCTGCCTTTTTCAATCAGGAGCTGCTGAGGGCCTGATTAAGTTGATCCACCAGCCGCCTCATAACACTGATAACCCTGCTGTAATCCATCCTGGTCGGCCCGAGCACGCCAACAGTACCGAGGGTCTTGTCATGGATGCGGTATGTGCCGGTGATCAGGGTACATTCTTGAATATCTTCAAATTCATTTTCAGAGCCTATCCTGACCACGATGTCATCTTCACTGGAGTTGTCTTCAAGGATCTTAAACAGCAGCGGCTCCTGCTCGAACAAGTTCAGCATCCTGCGGATCTTGTCCACATCTTTGAACTCAGGCTGGTTGAGGATATTGGTTGTCCCTCCGAGGAAGACCCGGATCTGCTTTTCTTCCTTGAGGCTTTCTTCAAGCAGAATGAAGGCCTGTTCCAGGATTTCCAGGCGCCGGAAGAGATCCCTTTTCAGTTCATTAATTAAGGAGGTTGTTACCTGGTCAATAGTCAACCCGTACAATTTTTGGTTTAAATAGGAAACAACCTGCTGCAGTTCGGACTGGCTTAGATGATGCTGGAAGTCAATAACCTTGTTTTTAATATAGCCGGTATCGGTAATTAAAACTACCAGGCCTTTTTTATCATCCAGGGGCAGTATTCGCAGCTGGCGGAAAGCGCTTTTCTTGAACTGCGGACCCATAATCAGGGAAGTCTGGTTGGTAGCAGATGACAAAACTTTAGTGGAATTCATGATAATCTGCTCTATTTCACGCATTTTCCCCGCACTCAGGGTGCTGCTGATCTTTTCCGCCACATCCTCGCTCAGCTCGTTCAAATCCATCAAGTTATCAACATAATACCGATAACCGAGCTGGGAAGGAATCCTGCCGGCTGAAGTGTGAGGCTGGATCAGGTAACCCATTTCCTCAAGATCAGCCATTTCATTTCTAATGGTGGCTGAGCTTAACCCTCCAGGATAAAAACGGGCTACTGAACGTGAACCTACAGGCTCGGCTGTTTTGATGTAATTAACAACTACAGCCCTGAGGATATGCTCTTTTCTTTCGTTTAATACAGCAGTCATTATTGATCCCCCCGCTTTTATCTTTAGCACTCATTGAATAAGAGTGCTAAAGCTACTAAAAAAATATCATTTCCGGGAGGGGTTTGTCAAGCTGAAAAGGGTTTACCGCCAGCTCGATTAACCGGATTATACGGACCGCTGCTTGCTCTTATAATCGGCAATAGCATCCTGCAGGGCGTCTGCCGCCAGGTTTGAGCAGTGCAGTTTCATGGGTGGCAGCCCGCCGAGCTCATCGGCAACATCCTGGTTGGTTACCCGGGCTGCCTCATCGATGGTCTTGCCTTTTACCATTTCCGTCAGCATGCTGCTGCTGGCAATGGCCGCTCCGCAGCCGAAAGTCTGGAACCTGATATCTTCGATTCGCTCATCTTTGACCTTAAGGTAAAGCTTCATCGTATCGCCGCATTTAAAGCTGCCGGTCTCCCCTACCGCATCGGCATTGGCAAGTTCTCCGACATTGCGGGGGTTGGTAAAATGATCCATTACTTTTTCGCTATACATCCTGTAACGCTCCTTTCTGCTGAGCCCCGTAAGCCCCTAACGGGAACGGTATGTCGGAGACATGCTGCGCAGCCTCTCTACAATGGGGGGCGTTTTTTCCAGCACATAATCTATATCTTCTTCATTGTTGCCGTAACCAAGGCTAAAACGCACAGAACCATGGGCTGTGGAATGGTCAAGACCGATTGCCGATAGGACGTGGGACGGTTCCAGGGAACCTGAGGAACAGGCCGATCCACTGGAAGCGGCTATGCCTTCCATGTCCAGGCTCAAGAGGACTGATTCTCCCTCAATATATTTAAAACTGACATTGACATTGCCGGGCAGGCGCTCTTCGGGATGGCCGTTCAAAGAAACCTCACCAATATTAATTAGCCCTTTTATGAGGCGATCCCTTAAATGTTCCAGCCTCTTTTTCTTTTCAGGGATTTCCGAGACAGCCAGCTCAATGGCCTTGCCCTGGCCGATAATGCCGGGGACATTTTCTGTGCCCGGCCGCAGCTTTCTTTCCTGGCTCCCACCGCGATAAAGGGGATCAATTTTCACTCCCTTTCTCATATAAAGGGCTCCGACCCCTTTGGGCCCGTTAAGTTTATGGGCCGACAGGGAAAGAAGATCAACATTCAACTCATTAACATCAACAGGCAGCTGTCCGACCACCTGGACGGCATCTGTATGAAAATAAACGCCTTTTCCCCTGGCCAGGGCCCCGATTTCCCGAACGGGCTGCAGGGTTCCGATCTCGTTATTGGCGGCCATGATCGAAATAATGAACGTATCTTCCTCGAGGGCATCCTGAACAGCAGCGGGATCGACCCTTCCGTAGCGATCTACCGGCAGGTAAGTAACCCGGTGCCCTTCTTTTTCCAGGTCCTTGCAGACATCGAGAACAGCGTGATGTTCAATAGAAGAGGTAATTATGTGACCCGGTTTGCCTCTTTTTTTGGCCACCCCCCGCAGGGCGATATTATTCGATTCCGTGCCCCCGGCGGTAATATATAGCTCATCGGAATTGGCGCCCAGGGCGTCTGCTGTTTTTTCCCTGGCTTCTTCCACCGCCTGGCGCACCTCCCTGCCCGGCGTATGCAGGCTGGATGGGTTGCCGTAACGCTCCTGCAAAAATGGCGCCATATAATCAAAAACTTCTTTCCTAACCGGAGTAGTCGCACCATGATCCATGTAAACCAGCCGACTTTCCATATTATCTTCCTCCCTCATGTGGTCTTATACCGGTCGGCTTAACATCAACCAGTTCATCAAGAGAGACATCATCTAAGACATCATTGATCTTGTCTCTCAATTTTTCCCAAACCTGCCTGGTCAGGCAGCCTTCCTTGCGGCTGCAGCAAGGATCCTCGCTGCTTTCAGCAAGACAATCTACCGGTGTAATCGGCCCCTCTACAGCCCGCACAATATCGCCGATTTTTATTTCAGCCGGCGGCCGGGAAAGCATGTATCCGCCTCGCGAACCACGCACACTTAAAATCAACCCATTACGCCTGAGGTCCGGAAAAAACTGCTCCAGGAAATTAAGGGAAATATTTTCCTGTTCCGCAACCTCCCTTAAAGGCAGGGGGCCGTTCTGATAATGATAGGCGAGGATGGCCATAGCCCTAACACCGTACTCGACTTTTGCCGATAATCTCAACTTTAAATTTTGCGCTCCTTTTGAATTCCGACCAAACAACTCGGGTATCCGACAAAAAAAAGAATAACACCTCAGCAGCCTACTGTCAACGGTTAAATAGCACCAAGCACAAATAAAAGCCGGCTTTCATGCCGGCCAGTTCAGATAACAATTTTTTAATTATGATGGCTCAATTTGCCGCTCAGTATATTCCCGGGGCTATAGCTTTACCACATTTGCGGCCTGTGGACCGCGCGGGCCTTCCACAACTTCAAACTCGACATCTTGCCCTTCTTCCAGGGTTTTAAAACCCTCTTCCTGAATCTCTGAATAATGCACAAACACATCCTTGCCTTCGTCAACCTCGATGAAACCGTACCCTTTTTCAGGGTTAAACCATTTTACCTTACCTTGCATTAAAAAAATACCTCCTAAAATAGCCCCGATAAACAGGGTGTTATATCTTCTAAAGATTACCACAAAAATAATTATAATGCAATATTACCATTGGATTATTCAGACATTAC
>PWFM01000039.1 GCA_003553895.1 Syntrophomonadaceae bacterium
ACTCCGCAAGGAGATCATAAAGTTTAGAGACCGCTTTACCGGGGCAGAAATTGCTGAAAAAAGCGCCCGCATTGCCCAAAACCTCTATTCGGTTCCGGCTTACCGGGAGGCAAATGCGGTGATGTTCTTTATCTCTTTTGGCAGCGAAGTTGATACCGGTCCGATGATTAAAGAAACGATGAAACGGGGCAAGCAGGCGCTTGCCCCTAAAGCTGTCCCTGAAACGAAAGAGCTGATTCCCTCGGAAATTTTTGACCCGGATCGGGATCTGGTTCCCGGGGCCTACAATATCCCGGAACCGGGCCCGGAAACCCTGCGCCCCCGGGATCCCGAGATCATCGATCTATTAATAGTCCCCGGGGTGGGTTTTGATCTCGAAGGAGGCAGGCTGGGCTATGGAGGCGGTTATTACGATCGCTTTTTTGAACGCCTCAGGCCCGGTGTCCCTCTGGTGGCCCTGGCCTTTGAAATGCAGATCAGGCCATATGTTCCTCTTGATCAATGGGACCGGCGGGTTGACCTTATAATTACAGAAAAAAGAATCATTGCCGGAACTTGATGAACTCTGAGCCGGCCTGCGCCCCCGGATAGTTCTTAACCTTTTTTGCTTTTAGGCTGGTTCTTGAAGAACCCGTGAAATAGCATGTCGATGATTATATTAGCAATTCTATCCAGGTCCTGCTCTCTTTCATTAACCACTTCCCAGATAAAACGATCGACCAGCAGTATATAGGCCTTTGCTCCCAGTTGAACATCGAATTCCTGGGCCAGACCTTTTTCCTGGGCATAAGTAAAGGAGCGGGCGGAGCTTTCTATAAAATGGGCCTTTACTCCGTACCAGTGCCCGGATATTGAATCAGACTGGCCCAGCGCTTGCTGGTAGACTTTCATGATCGGACGATGCTGTTCCGCAAGGCGGAAAGAGGTTAAAATTAATTCGTAATAAGCGCTGCGGGCATCTTCCAGGGTTTTGGGGGCAAATGGTACTTCGAGCAGGTTGTAAAACTCAACCAGCACGTTGTCGACGACTTTGTTCAAAATATCGTCTTTGCCTTTAAAATGGCTGTATACTGTGCCGTAGCCCACCTTGGCCTGATCGCTGATTTTGGCTATCGTAGTTTTGGCATAGCCTTCTGTAAGGAATACATCCAGGGCAGTGTCCAGGATTAGCTTCCGCGTGATGCGGCTGCGTAAATAACGACGTGGCCTCCTACTATTGTTTTTTTCCAAGGTCAAAGGAACCTCCTTCATCTTGTTAGAATAGCAATGCAACTTGCAACGATATTTTATCATTTTATAAAAATATTTGCAAAGCTTAATTTTAGATAAAATTAGTTTTAATGGGCAGAAAAAAGTTACTTTTGCTTTTCACCCTTTGATTTAGTAAGATTGAAAAGGCAAATATTCCAGGCGGGGTAAAAAAATGGCTATTTATGCGCTCGGCGATCTGCACCTTTCCCACGAAAAGGATAAACCGATGGACATATTTGGTCCTGAGTGGGAGAATCATACAGAAAAGATCAGAGAAAACTGGAACAGCCAGGTTGGCCGGGAAGACCTGGTTATTGTGCCGGGTGATATATCCTGGGCCATGCGCCTGCCGGAAGCTCTCCCGGATTTGCATTGGTTGTCGGGTTTGCCGGGGACAAAGCTTTTAATCAGGGGCAACCACGATTACTGGTGGTCTTCCATCGGCAAGGTCAGAGCCCGCCTTCCAGCCACTGTCTTTGCCCTGCAAAATGATCATTTTGCCTGGGAAGGGTGGGCCATATGCGGCACCAGGGGCTGGATCTGCCCCGGCGAAGAAGGATTTGACAATGACCAGGATCAAAAAATATATCTCAGGGAAGCCCAGCGCCTTCAGATGTCTCTCGACAGCGCCCGGGAAAAATCATTTCAAGATCTTATCTGCGCCCTGCATTTTCCGCCTTTTAACCGCAAAGGCCATGATAGCGCTTTTACTGACCTCCTGGAAGAATACGGTGTAAGGATCTGCGTCTTCGGCCATATCCATGACGAAGGCAGGAACCATATTTACCAGGGCCAAAGAAACGGGGTCGAATACCGTTTTGTGGCTGCGGACGGCAATAATTTTGCGCCGGTGCTATTGGTTTAGAATGATGATTATGTTCTATTTTTCTCAAATTCCCGATTTATGAGCAGGATTTATCTATGATAACGAGAATAAATAAAGCAGGTAAAAACTAAGTTTTATACTTAGATAAGAAACAATAAGGAGGTAAGTGATTTGAGCAGTGAGGCTGAGGTTGCGGCCGTCAACCAGGACATCGATTTGAGCCAGGTCGATTCGATTATCGAACCGTACCTGGGAAGGAAAGAAATGGTCATCCCAATTTTGCAAAAAGTGCAGGAACATTTCGGCTACCTGCCGCGCCCGGCAATGGAACATGTATCCCGCCGGATGCGTATCCCTCTTAGCCGTCTTTACGGTGTTACCACGTTTTATGCCCAGTTTAAATTAAAGCCCCGGGGGCGAAACATTATCAGGGTCTGTAAAGGCACGGCCTGCCACATCCAGGGCAGCCCGAAGATATCCGAAAGGATCGAGGAAATCCTGGATGTAGAAAGCGGCGACACTACCGAGGACTTGAGGTTTACCCTGGAAGAAGTAGCCTGTATCGGGTGCTGCGCGCTGGCGCCGGTTATCATGATCAATGACGACCCGCATGGACGGTTAACGCCGGACAAGGTTAAAGATATTCTGGAAAGTTATGAATAAAAATAGGAGGTATCCCGATGGAGAAGTTTCTTGATCCTTGTTGTGAAAAATGCACCCATAGCAAGGACACTCCTTGTAAAGATTTTGTGGACTGCTGCGTGGAAGGTCCCATCTGCCATGAAAATCAAGAATGTGCCGATAAACGCAAAGCTATTATTGAAAAAGTAGCCCTGGACGAAAAATTTGTAATCAGTTAACGGACTTGACCAGGGAAAGGGAGGTTAGAGGCTATTGTACGAGAAACACATAATGATTTGCGGAGCTACGGGCTGTCTGTCTTCGGGTTCAAACCAGATCGCGGAAGCTTTGACTGAAGAACTTGAAAGCCGGGGAATTAGAGATAAATACCGCCTGGTCATGGGAGGGTGCCCCGGATTCTGCGAGGTTGGCCCCATCATCGTGATTTACCCTGATGAAGTTTTCTACTGCCGCCTGAAGACAAAAGATATGGCCGAGCTGGTAGAACAGCACCTGATCGGTGGAGAAATAGTTGAACGCCTGCTTTACAAGGGCCCGGATGTGGACGCGCCGGCCCGTTTTTACGACACCATCCCCTTTTATTCCAAGCAGAAATTTAATGTTCTGCGCAACAGCGGGGTTATTGACCCGGAGAGCATCGACGAGTATATTATGCGCGGCGGATACCGGGCCCTGAGACGCGCCCTCCAGATGGATTCTCAGGCCATCTGCGACGAAGTCAAGGATGCCGGTTTGCGCGGCCGCGGCGGCGCCGGTTTCCCGACCGGCATTAAGTGGGGTTTTACCAATAAAGCCCCCGGTCCCAAGAAGTATATCGTTTGCAACGCCGACGAAGGCGACCCCGGGGCCTTCATGGACCGCAGTATCCTCGAAGGCGATCCTCATGCCATCATTGAAGGGATGCTGATTGCCGGAAAAGCCTGCGGGGCCGATGAAGGATATATTTACTGCCGGGCTGAATACCCGTTAGCGATTAAAAGACTCAGGGACGCCATCAAGCAGGCGGAAGATTACGGCCTGCTGGGCAGCAACATTCTTGACTCCGGCTTTAATTTTAAAATGAATATTAAAGAAGGGGCGGGAGCTTTTGTCTGCGGCGAAGAGACGGCGCTCCTGGCTTCCATTGAAGGGAAGAGGGGCATGCCCCGTCCCCGGCCGCCCTTCCCGGCCCAGGTGGGCGTATTTGGCAAACCGACCACCATCAACAACGTGGAAACCTTTGCCAACGTTCCCCTGATTGTAAAAGAAGGGGGAGCAGAGGAATTTAAGAAAGTCGGGACTGAAGGCAGCAAGGGGACCAAGGTATTTGCCCTGGCCGGCAAAGTTCGCAATACCGGTCTGGTCGAAGTCCCCATGGGCATCACCATCGAAGAAATTATATTCGATGTCGGCGGCGGTATCCAGGGCGGCCGGGAATTTAAGGCAGTCCAGGCCGGCGGGCCTTCAGGGGGATGTATTCCCCAGGACCTGATCAACCTGCCCATTGACTACGATTCCCTGACCCAGGCCGGAGCAATCATGGGATCCGGCGGCCTGGTGGTCATGGACGACCGGACCTGTATGGTCGACCTGGCCAACTACTTCTTGAGTTTTACCCAGAAAGAATCCTGTGGCAAGTGCACCCCCTGCCGGGAAGGGACCAAGCGGATGCTTGAGATTCTCGACCGGATCACCGAGGGGGAAGGAAAGCCGGAAGACCTCGATACGCTGGACAGCCTGGCCCACAGTATCAAGGACAGCGCCCTCTGCGGCCTGGGGCAGACCTGCCCCAACCCGGTTTTAACCACGATTCGCTACTTCCGCCATGAATATGAAGAGCATATTAATGAAGGTTACTGCCGTTCCGGGATCTGCAAACCCCTGTTCCAGTACTTGATCGACCAGGAGAATTGTACCGGCTGCCGGGCCTGCGTCAGGGTTTGCCCGGTGGAAGCGATCAAGGGCGAAAAGAAAGAGCCCCATGAAATCATCCAGGACCTGTGCACCCGCTGCGGCAGTTGTATAGAAAAATGCCGCCAGGATTGCATTATGATTACTCGTGTAGGGAGTGAAGCTGATGTCGGCAATTAAATTAACCATAGACGGACAAGAGATCGAGGTGGCTCCCGGTACGACGATTCTCGAAGCCGCCCGGCAGCTCGGGATCGACATTCCGACTTTTTGCCACGACCCCGAACTGCCCCCCAACGGGGCCTGCCGCATTTGCGTGGTCGAAGTGGAAAAAGCCCGGGCCCTGGTGGCTTCCTGTGTGGCTCCTGTCGGCCCGGACATGGTCGTCCATACCGAATCGGAGCGGGGGGTTAAGGCCCGGAAAAACAACCTGAGCCTGATGCTGGCCAATCACCCCCTGGATTGCATTACCTGCGAAAAAACTGGTGAATGCAAGCTTCAGGATTATTGCTATCGTTACGGGGTAGCCAGCACCGAGTTTGAGGGTGAGGTTAAAAACCTGCCCTATGACGATACCAACGAATTTTTCCTGCGCGATATGAACAAATGTATCCTCTGCGGTATCTGTGTCGGTAAAGACCAGCTGGTAGTGGGGGCCGGCGCGATCGATTTTTCGAAGCGCGGGTTTACTACCAATGTCAGCCCCGGATTTGAAGATCCGATCGAAGAATCATCCTGCGTTTTCTGCGGGATGTGCATAGACAACTGCCCGGTAGGGGCCCTGATTCCCAAGTATGTGACCGGCAAGGGGCGTCCCTGGCAGACCGAAAGCGTGCCTGCAGTATGCCCTTACTGCAGCCTTGGTTGTAATATAAACCTGCACGTCAAGGACAATGAAGTAATCGGGGTCAGCCCCGTTATGGAAAGCCCGGTTAACCGCGGCCATCTCTGCGTGCAGGGCAAATTCGGCTGGGACTTCGTTCACAGCGGCGACAGGGTTACCGCGCCGATGGTGAAAACTAACGGGGTTTTCGTCGAAGTCAGCTGGGAAGAAGCGCTCGATTACATTGTTGACAATATTAAGGAAATCCAGTCCCGTTACGGGGCCGATGCCCTGATGGGCCTGAGTTCACCCAAGATCAGCAATGAAGAGAGCTACCTCTTCCAGAAGCTGGTCCGATCCCTGGGCACCAACAACGTGGACAGCTACAGCAAACACTGCCACGCCTCTGCGGTGGACGGGATGATGGACGCTTTTGGCAATGCCGCCACCACCAACAGCATTAACGAAGTAGCGGCTACAGGTGCGGTCCTGGTCATCGGGTCCAACCCGGCGGAAAGCCATCCGATCCTTGACTACCGGGTTCGCGAAGCGGCCCGTAACGGCGCCGAACTTATCATTGCCACTCCCGACACGATCGGGCTGGTAGATGTATCAACGGCGTACCTGCCCCTTAAAGAAGGCACGGAAGTGGCCCTGCTGAATGCTATGGCCAATGTTATTATCAGCGAAGGTCTGCATGACCAGGACTTTGTTGATAAGAGGACCGAAGGCTTTGCAGAGCTTAAAAAAGCAGTCGATCAATACAGCCCCGCTTACGCCGCCGGGATCACCGGGCTGGGCGAAGAAGAAATCCGTTCTGCCGCCCGGGCTTACGCTTCCGCTGAAAAAGCGGTAATAGTTAGTGATGCCTGCGCTGGTGAATATATCGGTGGCGCCGATTTTGTCCGGGCCCTGGCCAACCTGGCCATGCTGACCGGCAACGTGGGCAAAGAAGCGACCGGCGTCTACGTGCCCTACGGGGAAAACAACCTCCAGGGTATGACCGACATGGGCGTGCTGCCCAACATCGCGACCGGTTACCAGCACCTCAAGGAGAAAGCGGTCCGGGATAAGTTTTCCAAAGCCTGGGGCGTTGAAATCAGCGAAACCCCCGGTATGACCGTTGCGGAAGCCTTTGCCGGAGGAAAGAATACCTCGATTAAGGCCATGTATATCATGGGTGAAAATCCGGTAACCTGCGGAGGAGGAAGTCCGGAGGTGGTTGATTACCTGAATAACCTTGAATTCCTGGTAGTTCAGGACATCTTTATGACCGAAACGGCCGCTCTTGCCGATGTAGTGCTCCCGCAAGCGGCATTTGCTGAAAAGCTGGGCACCTATACCAACACCGAACGAAGGGTGCAGCTCAGCCAGCCCGCCCTGGAACCCCCGGGAGAAGTTTTTCCCGATTGGGCCGTCCTGGTCGAACTGGCCGAATGGCTGGGGTTTGAATGGGACTATGCCGGGCCGGAGGAAATATTTGAGGAAATAGCCTCCCTGACGCCCGACTACAGCGGGATCTCCTATCAACGTCTGGCCGAGGAGGGTCTGCAGTGGCCCTGTCCGGACGCAGACCATCCGGGTACAAAGTTCCTGCACGAAGAGGAATTCAGCCGCGGCAAAGGACTCTTAAGCGCAGTGGCTTACAAGCCGGAAGCGCTGCCGGTCAAAGGCGGGCATGCCGCTGTTTCTACTACCGGCGCTTATCCCGTATGCCAGTGCTTGAGCGAGAGCCTGAGCAAGCGCTCTGTGATCAAGGCTTTTAAACAGGCTGCCCTTTCCGGCAGTTAAAAGAGCGTTTTTAAATGGATCTGTGAACAGCGCCCCCTTGAAGAAGGGGGCGCTGTCTGCAGGAAACCGTCCTCACCGCGCAGAATAAAACATACAACCAAACGCTTAGCATACTTGCGCCGGCAGGAGGGGGCTAATATGTCAAGATATCATTTTCCCGATCATTTCATCTGGGGAGCGGCCACTTCATCTTATCAAATCGAAGGGGCTCCCGAAGCTGACGGCAAGGGTGAATCAATCTGGGATCGGTTTACCCGGTCCGGTGGCAATATCCTGGATAACGCCACCGGAGATATTGCCTGTGACCATTACCGGCGCTATGAAGAAGACGGGCAATTGATGGCCGGACTGGGCCTCCAGGCCTACCGTTTCTCTATTTCCTGGCCGCGCCTCTTCCCGGAAGGCGGCGGCAGGCCGAACAAAAAGGGCCTCGATTTTTACCGGCGGCTGGTTGATCAACTGCAGGGCTTCAATATTGCCCCTTTCGCAACCCTGTATCACTGGGATTTACCGCAGGCCCTGCAGGACAAAGGCGGCTGGACCAACCGGGATACGGCCAAATATTTTGCTGAATATGCCGCTTTTACATTTGAAAACCTTGATCTGCCGGTCCGGGGTTGGATTACTATCAATGAACCGTGGGTTGCCGCCTTTCTGGGCCACGCCATGGGCCTCCATGCTCCCGGCTGGACCGACTTCAACCTGGCCCTGGCCGCTGCTCATAACCTGCTGCTCGGCCACGGATTGGCGGCGCAAAGATTCAGGGAGCAGGGGCGTAAAGACGAAGAAATCGGGATAGCCCTTAACCTCGCGCCCATTCCCCCCTTTTCTGAATCTGAAGAAGACCGGGCTGCAGCCAGGCGGACGGACGGCTTTATGAATCGCTGGTTTCTAGATCCCCTCCTGGAAGGCGCCTACCCCCAGGATATGGTCGACCTCTACAGGCGTCATTTTACACTGCCCCCGGTGGAGGAAGGGGACATGGAAATAATTGGCGGCCCGCTCGATTTTTTGGGGATCAATAACTATACCAGGCATGTAGTAAGGGCCGGCGATTCAGAAAGCGACTTGACCGGCAATTTTGTCAACCCTCCAGAAAGTGAATATACGGAGATGGGTTGGGAAGTATATCCGCGGGGCCTTTATGAGCTTCTAAGCAGGATTGGGCGGGACTACGGGCCTATTCCTCTTTACATAACCGAAAACGGGGCCTCCTTTCCGGATCAGCTGGAAGAGGACGGAACCGTAAATGACCAGGCCAGGATTAACTACCTGCAAAGTTATATTTTTGAAGCATGGCAGGCGCTCGAAGAAGGAGCCCCTCTCAAGGGCTACTTTGTCTGGTCGCTTATGGATAATTTTGAATGGACTTTTGGCTACAGCAAGCGTTTTGGCCTCATTTATATTGATTACCAAACCCTGGAACGGCGCTGGAAAAATAGCGCTTACTGGTACAGAAAGGGGATCAGCCGAAACGGCCTTGACTTATAAAAGAGTTTTGCAATCAAGCTGAAAACAGGAGGAAAAATAAGTGGACCGGAACCGAACCGCGCCGGTGGAAATCATTAGAATCCGCCAGGGGGAGCATGAAAAAGTAGATGACCTGGTAACGATTGAAGCGCCGGTTACTATCTACCTGAATGGCGCTGAACTGGTTACCCTTCTCTGCACACCGGAAAAACTGGAGTTCCTGGCCCTCGGCTTCCTGCGTTCCGAAGGGCTCCTTTCCGAAATGGCGGACCTGGAATCGATCCGGGTCAGGGAAGAAGAAGGCCTGATTGAGGTTGATTTGAAAAAAGGGGCCGGTCTTGCTGAAAAGCTCTATGGCAAAAGGACTGTGACTTCAGGCTGCGGCAAGGGCACGGTTTTCTTCAACGCCCTTGATTCCCTGCGCAGCAACCCCCTGACCGGAAAACTGCAGGTCAGCGCCGAAACAGCAATCGGATTGATGAGCTCTTTGCAGGAAAAAGCGGAATTGTATAAAGCTACCGGCGGGGTCCACAGCGCCGCTTTGGCCGACCAGGATCAGATCCTCTATTTTTGCGAAGATATCGGCCGCCACAATGCCATCGATAAAATAGTGGGCCAGTGCCTGCGGGAAGGCATATCTACCGAAGATAAAATTATCGTCTCCAGCGGACGCCTCAGTTCGGAAATCCTGCTCAAATCGGCCAAGTTGAAAATTCAACTGCTCATCTCCCGGGCAGCGCCCACTTCGCTGTGCTTAGAACTGGCCCGAAACTTAAACATCACCCTGATCGGCTTTGCCCGGGGCAAACGCTTAAACATCTATACCCACAGCTGGAGAATACTCTAGCAAAATTGGAATATCGGGGACGGTTCTAATTATTCCAGGGTGGGATGGAATATCGGGGACGGTTCTAATTATTTTGAACGAGGAGGAAAGCCAGTGAAAAAAGTGTATGTGACCCGTAGAATACCCCAGAAAGCGTTGGATTTAATTGAAGCGGAGTGCCGGCTGGAAGTCAATCCCCACGACCGGGTTCTGAGCAGCGAAGAGCTGGCCGCAGCGGTCGGCGATGCCGAGGGCCTGTTGTGCCTGTTGACCGATCATATTGACGCAAGCCTGCTCGATCAAGCGCCCCGGCTTAAAGTTGTCGCCAACTGCGCCGTCGGCTATGACAATATTGATGTCCAGGCCTGCACGGAAAGAAAGGTGGCAGTTTCCAATACCCCTGGTGTGCTGACAGAAACCACGGCCGATATGGCCTGGGCCCTGCTAATGGCCGCGGCGAGGCGGGTGGTCGAGGCTGATCGCTATGTCCGGGAAGGAAAGTTTAAGGCCTGGGAGCCAATGCTTTTTCTGGGCGAGGAAGTTAACAACAAGGTGCTTGGTCTGGTGGGGATGGGCCGGATCGCCGCTGCGATGGCCAGGCGGGCTGCCGGCTTTAATATGACGGTGTTTTATTACGATGCCACCAGGAAAAGCCCGGAAGAAGAACAAGACCTGGGCGTGGAATATCGAAACCTCGAAGATCTGCTGCAGGAAGCCGACTATATATCCCTGCATGTTCCTTTGAATGATCAGACCAGGCATATGATTGGCGAGCGGGAATTGAAACTAATGAAGGATACTGCTTACCTGGTCAATACCTCACGGGGTCCGGTAATCGATGAGGCAGCGCTGGTCCGGGCTTTAAAGAACAATAAGCCGGCCGGGGCGGCCCTGGATGTTTATGAACACGAACCTGAACTGGCCCCGGGTTTGGCCGAACTGGAAAATGTAACCCTGGCTCCCCATATTGCCAGCGCCACCGTGCAAACCAGGACCAGGATGGCGGTTATGGCCGCAGAGAACCTGCTGGCCGGTTTAAAAGGGGAGAAGATGCCCAATCTTGTCAACAAGGAACTGGAACTATAACAGGTGACCGGGTAAATTTACTTTTTTATTAACCCGGCAGTGGCCAACTTTCGAATCGTTTCTTTATCCCTGATCAGGTTCTCATCCATGTGCAGTTTTTTGGCATGGACGTTAACCTCGTCAAGATAGAAACCGGTCCGGTACTCGACCTCTTCCTTAAGTGTTCGCTGGACTTCGTGGAGCAGTTTATCAAGCCGCAACTCCGGTAAACGGGCCAGGTCGATAGCCAGTTCTATCTCTAAAACCACCCTGGATCTCCCGTTTTCCAGATCAAGGGAGAGTACTTTATAAATGCCGGGGAGTTCTGAAATCAGGTGCCGGGCCAGATCGGTAATGACATGCTCGGCAATGTAAAAATTACCCAGGTTGCTAAAAATCGGCCTGATTACGGAACGTTCCGGGGGGACATCACCTGTTTTGGCGGAAGGAAGGTTGAAAAAAGAACGGACCGGATCGATAATATAACCGGGGAATTCTTTTTTGATGGCAAATGTAGGCAGCGGTATGACATGGCGGTTATCCCTGGCTCTTATGGCCATGGCTTTTTTAATTGAATCTCTATCTGATACTTCCTCGATGTTGTAGATGAAAGTTGGCCTGGGCAGGCCCAGGTTTTCGGCAATTACTTCGGACATCCGCCTGGAAGTGCCCAGAATCAAGATTTTTGGGGGTTTGATTTCTTCAATTTTTTCCCTTACCTGCCGGGCATGTTCAGGATCTTTAAACACAGCCCGTTTTATAGCTCCATAGCGGGTGCTTTCCCTTTTTGCCGAACGTCCGGCCAGGTTGTGATGGCCCTTAATCAACAAGCCGTCGTCCACAATATATTCTATATCATGCTTCTTCGCCAGCAGCGGGGCATGATGGCTTTTTCCGGTTCCACTATGTCCGATTAAAGCGTATACTTCCATAAAGGACCCTTTCAGGGCTGATAATTTAGCAGACTTTGTTTGCTGCTACTTGCGCCGCTTTTAAAAACTGTTTATTATTATAACATATAAATACCAGATCTTCAGGCGGGACCCCGGCCTCCCGGTTTTATTTGTCGAAGAGCTCCAGTGTTAGTCCCATCAAACCAGGGGTCCGGTAAACCTGTCAATATAAACTACAGACATAAAGATTAAGGAGAAAAGGCCATGATCATCATAACCTCACCCCGGGAAAAACTGGCAGGAGAGCTAACGATACCGGGTGACAAGTCGATCACGCACCGGGCGATCATGCTTGGCGCCCTGGCCCGTGGAGTGACCGAGATCAGGGGGTTTCTCGACGCCGAGGACTGCTGGTCTACGGTGAACTGCCTGAGGGCCCTGGGAGTGAAGATTACTTTAAAAGGCAGGCGCCTACTGGTCGAAGGGCGTAACAAAAAACTGACCGAACCGGCCGGTAAACTAGATGCCGGCAATTCCGGCACGACGGCCCGTCTCCTTTTGGGAATCCTGGCCGGACAGGATTTCCGGGCCACACTTTCCGGAGACCGCTCTTTACAGCAAAGGCCGATGAAAAGAATAATTGATCCGCTCCGGCAGATGGGTGCTGATTTTGAAGATAACGAAGGAACCCTGCCTATATCGATCAGGGGCGGAAAGCTGCAGCCAATCAGCTTTAAATCACCCCGGGCCAGCGCCCAGGTCAAATCGGCTGTTCTGCTGGCCGGGCTTTTTGCCGACGGGGCGACAGTTGTCGAAGAACCATCCCGGAGCCGGAACCACACCGAGCTGATGCTTTCTCGATTCGGAGCCGGGATCAGGGTTGACGACAACCGGATTACCTTGCAGGGCAGGACTGTTTTAAAAGGCGGCCCGGTCCGGATCCCGGGTGATATCTCAGCCGCCGCTTTTTTAATGGTCGCCGCGGCGATTACCCCTGGTTCGGAGCTGCTGCTTAAAGATGTGGGTGTTAATCCGACCAGGAGCGGTGTTATCGATGTTCTGCTTGAGATGGGCGCCT
The DNA here is from genome assembly GCA_003553895.1 of Syntrophomonadaceae bacterium. GTDB lineage: Bacteria > Bacillota > Dethiobacteria > DTU022 > DTU022 > B1SED10-74M. Next base: position 12,556 of record PWFM01000039.1, read on the forward strand.
CGCTGGAGCTGCAGCAAGAAAAAACCTGGGGCCGGGAACCGGTCGCTGATATTATGGTTAAAGGCAATACCGGTTTAAAAGGAGTTAAAATCGGTGGCGAAATGATTCCCCGCCTGATTGATGAGATACCGGTCCTGGCCGTGGCTGCTGCTGTGGCCGAGGGAAAAACCATAATCAGCGATGCTTCGGAACTGAGAGTTAAAGAATCGGACCGGATTTCTGCTTTGGCCGGAGAGCTAAAAAAAATGGGCGTTCGTATCGAAGAAACAGATGACGGCCTGGTTATAGAAGGCGGGGAAAAATTGCAGGGAGCCGATGTGCAAAGCTGTGGAGATCACCGTGTTGCCATGGCCCTGGCTGTAGCCGGCCTGGCGGCGGAAGGAGAAACCGCTGTTAGCGATGCCGAAGTGATTAACATCTCCTTCCCCGGTTTCATGCAGGCGCTGCGCTCCGTAATTGATAATTAAGCTTAATTGACGCTGATGGTTACTTATGTTAATATATGGTTGTTGTTTCCAGTAGTTAACATCCTATTACCCGTTCATCATTACACCCAGGTTAGGAGCGCCACTGATGCTACCCCTATATTCATATAAGCAGTACAAGCAGAATCGACCGGATCCTTCGCCCCTGGATTATGCTAATGAGCGCGAACAGGTAGCCGAGATTATTGAAACAGTAAGGCGCAGCGGCGATTCGGCTCTGAAAGCATATACCCTCCGTTTTGACCAGGCCGACCTGCGGGAGTTGAAAGCAGCGGACCGGGAAATTGAGCAGGCAACAGGGGAAGTGGATCCCTTGTTGCTTGCGGCTATCCGGGAAGCGAAAGGCAATATTGAAAGGTACCACCGCCACCAGCTGGCCCAGAACTGGTGGGAAAGCGGGCCCGGCTGGACCGCCGGTCAGCGTTATATACCCCTGCAGTCGGTCGGCGCTTATATCCCCGGCGGGACTGCCGCCTATCCTTCTTCCGTGCTCATGACTGTAGTGCCGGCGAAAGTGGCCGGGGTAAAAGAAATCTATATCTGCACTCCCCCCGACAGTTCCGGGAGGATTAATCCGCTGACCCTTGCCGCTGCCCGGGAAGCGGGGGTCTCGGCCGTGTTTAAAATAGGAGGGGCCCAGGCTGTTGCCGCCATGGCTTACGGGACGGAAACAATTCCGGCCGCGCAAAAGATTGTCGGTCCCGGCAATATTTATGTCACCCTGGCTAAAAAAGAAGTTTTCGGCCAGGTCGGGATAGACATGCTGGCCGGGCCCAGCGAAATAGTGATCGTGGCCGGAGCGGAGGCCAGGGCTGATTATATTGCCGCGGACCTGCTTTCCCAGGCCGAGCACGATCCCCTGTCCCGTTCACTGCTGGTTACTCCATCGGAAAATCTGGCTGCGGAGGTAAAAAATCACCTGGCGGAACAAATAATTTCCCTGCCCAGGAGGAGAATAGCCGAGCAATCGCTAACAGAACAAGGAGCGGTTATAATGGTCCCCGGCCTGGAAGAAGCCTGGCCGGTGGTAAACGACCTCGCTCCCGAGCACCTTGAGTTGCACCTGGATGAAGCCTGGCAGTACCTGGACCGCATAACCAGCGCCGGGGCGGTCTTTATCGGCCCCTATACGCCGGAATCCCTGGGCGATTACTGGGCCGGCTCCAACCACGTTTTGCCTACTTCGCGGGCGGCGCGCTACGCCTCCGCCCTCGGGGTTGCTGACTTTATAAAAAGGTCACAGGTGATCTGCTATACTAAAGAAGCGCTGCAGGAATCGGCAAGCCGGATTGCCGCCCTGGCCCGGGCGGAGGGACTGGAAGCCCATGCCCGTTCAGTGCTGATGAGGAGGCATAAAAATGACCCGCAGGGCCAAGATAGAACGTAAAACCAGGGAAACCTCAATATTCCTGGACTTAAATATTGACGGCAGTGGCGAAGCCGATTTAAAAACGGGCCTGCCTTTCCTGGAGCACATGCTTAACCTGTGGTGCCGCCACGGTTTTTTTGACCTGGTTATCAGGGCTGAAGGAGATCTTGAGGTTGATCCCCACCACCTGGTGGAAGACCTTGGTATCTGCCTGGGCCGCAGCTGGCAGCAGGCCCTGGGAGATAAGAGGGGGATCAGGCGTTACGGTTTTACGATGACTCCTATGGATGAAGCGCTGGTAACTGCTGCCGCCGATCTTTCCGGCCGCTCCTGGCTGCATTATGATCTGAAGACGCCTCCGGGCGAAGTTGGTTCTATGGACACAGAACTTTTTGCGGTCTTCTGGCAGGCCTTTGCCGATGAAGGGCGGTTTAACCTGCACCTGGTTTTAAACCACGGCCAAAACAAGCACCATATAATTGAAGCCTCTTTCAAGGCCGCCGCCCGGGCTTTAAACGAAGCCGCCACCCTGCTTAAGGGCTACGATGAAATTTTATCCACCAAGGGTAGACTGGAATGAGGTGACCGCTATGCTGGTAATTCCCGCCATTGATTTAAGGAAAGGCCGCTGTGTCAGGCTCTACCAGGGCGATCCCGAAAGAGAAACCGTCTACGGTGATAATCCTGTGGAAGTTGCCCGCCAGTGGGAACAGCTGGGGGCAAAAATGCTGCACCTGGTCGATCTGGACGGCGCTTTTACCGGCATGTCCCAGAATGCGAAGGTGATCAGCGCGATCGGTGAAGAAGTCAGGATCCCGCTTCAGCTGGGCGGGGGGATAAGATCCCGGGAAGCGGTAGAAAAAGCAATTTCCTTCGGTATTTCCAGGGTTATCATTGGCACTATCGGTATAGAAGAACCCGACCTGGCCCGGGAGCTGATTAAAGATTTCGGCGCAAGTATCCTGGTCGGCATTGACGCTCGGGACGGAAAGGTGGCCGTCAAAGGCTGGACCGAGTCTTCGGCGGTGGAAACCGTGGAGCTGGCCAGGCAGGTTGAGCAGTGGGGAGTGAAAGAAATAATATATACCGATATTAAAAAGGACGGGACCATGCAGGGTCCTTCGCTGGAGGGCTTAGAAGAAATTATTGAGAAGACCTCGCTGCAGGTGATCGTCTCAGGCGGAATATCCTCGAAAGAAGACCTGGCTTTGCTCAAACCGTTCAGCAGCCGCGTCAGGGGCGTGATCATCGGTAAAGCCCTTTACACCAATCAGCTCACTCTGCCCGATGCCATGGCCGTATTTGAATAAATTTTTATTAAGCAATCAAAACAATACCCGGACGGAGGTTTAAGCGTGGGAGATTTTAAAAGTGATCAAGAATTGCATCCCCTGGAGTTGGGAGAATTAAAATACGACCGGGACGGCCTGGTCCCGGCGGTGATCCAGGATCACCGCAATAACAGCGTCCTCATGGTCGGCTACATGGATAAAGAAGCCATCAGGCGCACTTTAGATAGTGGCAGAGTTTGCTTCTGGAGCCGCAGCCGCCGGGAGTACTGGGTCAAAGGCGAGAGTTCGGGCAACTTCTTCGAGGTAAAAAGTATACATGCCGATTGCGATGCCGATACCCTGCTGGTTAAGGTTATTCCTCTAGGGCCGGGCCTGGCCTGCCATACCGGGCGCTATTCATGCTTTTTTAATACCCTGACCGGTTTTGATCAAGGGGAGCAAGGAAATGATTGATTACCACCTTCACACTGCGCGCTGCTGCCATGCAACCGGCGCCCTCGATCAATACGTGGCTGAGGCGGAGAAGAAAAAGCTGGCCGAAATCGGCTTTGCCGACCACTTTCCGCTGGCCCTGCTGGGCTTTGCACCCCGCAACCAGGTGACAATGAACCCCGGAGAGCTGGATGAATACATGGAGCAGGTGCATGCCCTGAAAAAGAGCTCCGGTCCGGTTAAGGTCAAGGTGGGAATAGAAGTTGACTACCTGCCCGGGACAGAAGAAAGAGTGGCGGAACTGCTGGGCCAGTGGAATTTTGACTATGTTATCGGTTCGATCCATTTTCTTGGCGACTGGGACTTTACCCACCCCGTATATGCTGATGATTATAAAAATAAAGATATGGCCGCCCTTTATCGCCGCTACTATGCCCTGGTGAACCGGGTTTGTGAATGCCGGCTTTTTGATATTATCGGCCACATCGACGTGGTCAAGAAGTTCGGTTACCGCCCGCAGGAGGACCTGGAGGCGATCCGGCTCGAAACGGCCCGCCTGCTCCATAAAACGGGCACCTGTCTGGAGCTTAATACCGCCGGCAGGGATGCCCCGGTGGGCGAGTTTTATCCCGACCGGCAATTCTTGGCCATGTGCCGCTCCGAGGGAGTCGAGGTCACCCTGGGCTCAGATGCCCATGCCCCGGATCAGGTGGGACGCTATTTTCCGGAAGCCATAGAACTGTTAAAAAAAACCGGATACCAGGAACTGACCGTATTCGAGGGCCGTAAAAAAAGCAAACAACCTCTATAAAAGAGAGACTTTTAAGGGAAAAGGAGAGCAGGCCGTGCCCGATCTGTATTGTGATCGTATCGATACGCCAAAAGGCGTTTTTTTGCTTTTATTTCACCCCGGCGGCATCTACAGGATCTATTTTCCCGGCCGGGAACCGGCACAAGCTTATCCGGAGGGCAAGTTGCCCTGGAGCGGGCTGGTTGAAGATTTTAACCGGTACCTGGCCGGCGAAGTGGTGGACTGGTCGCATTATCCCCTCGATACTTCCGGCTATCGTTCTTTTACCAGAAGGCTCCTCGATCAGGTCCGCCAGATCCCCTTTGGCCGGGTGTGCACATACCGGGAAGCCGCCGAAAAAGCCGGATCTCCCCGGGCCTGGCGGGCGGCCGGGCAGGCTTTAAAAGCCAACCGCCATCCGGTCCTGGTGCCCTGCCACCGGGTAATTGCCAGCGGAGGCAAACCGGGTGGTTTCAGCGGGCCGCCCGGCTGGAAACAGATGCTGCTGGATATTGAAGCAGGGCGGGACAGGAGGCGGTAAATATGCGTTTTTTAACCGGCGGCGAATCTCACGGCCCCTGCCTGACCGGGATTATAGAAGGATTGCCGGCCAACCTTGAGTTGGACAGCAGGACCATAAACAAGCAGCTGGCCCGTCGTCAACAGGGATATGGACGCGGCGGAAGGATGGAAATTGAAAAAGACCGGGTCGAGTTCTTATCCGGACTGCGTTTTAACCGGACTACCGGCAGCCCCCTTACCCTGCAGATCAAAAACCGCGATTGGGAGAACTGGCGCCAGGTTATGGCGCCGGAAGGTGCCCCGCCGCCAGAAGTGAAAACTTTGACCCGGCCCCGACCCGGTCATGCCGACCTGGCCGGCGCATTGAAGTACAATCACCGGGATCTGCGCCAGGTTCTCGAACGTTCCAGCGCCAGGGAAACGGCGATGCGGGTGGCGGTGGGCACCGTGGGCAGGGTGTTGATGGAGTGGTTTAGCCTCCAATTTTTCAGCCACGTGATCAGGATTGGATCCGCCACCTCTCCGGTCTGCGCTTCAACCCTGCCTGAGCTTGCCGACAGGGTTGAAGAGTCATCTCTGCGCTGCGCCGATTCCCGGGCGGAACAGGCCATGCGCAAGGAAATAGACCGGGCCGGCCTGGAAGGCGACACCCTGGGCGGAGTGATCGAACTGGTGATCACCGGCGCGCCTCCCGGGCTGGGCAGCCACGTCCACTGGGACCGCCGCCTGGACGGCCGCCTGGCCGGAGCGCTTATGAGTATTCAGGCCATAAAAGGTGTGGAAATTGGAGCAGGCTTTTCTTCGGCCGGCCGGCCTGGTTCACAAATCCATGATCCGGTAGCCGCCGATCCTGAAGAAGGGATTAGCCGGACCACTAACCGGGCCGGCGGCATAGAAGGCGGTATTAGCAACGGGGAAAATATCTTAATCCGGCTGGCTATGAAACCCATTCCCACCCTGGCCAATCCCCTTTCCAGCGTTGACTTAGAGACAGGGTTGGGCGCCCCGGGGACGGTGGAAAGGTCCGATGTCTGCGCAGTGCCTTCGGCCGCTGTAGTGGCCGAAGCGGTGGCAGCCTGGGAACTGGCTGCCGCCTTCCTGGAGAAATTCAGCGGCGATTCTATTGAAGAAACAGAGGCCTCCTACAATTACTATATGGAGGCCGTAAAGAGGCGTTTACGGCGGTAAAGGCCGGCCTAAAAAGCCGGGGCCGGTTGTGACCGCCCCGCATAACCAGGGCCTTAAAAGAAGGGAGATGGGGCCACCTTTGAAGGGACGGGAAATAGAGGTAACAACCGGGACTTTTGCTTACCGGGTCCTGATCGAAGAAGATCTGCTGGCTGAAACGGGACGGCTGCTCCGGCTGGCATTACCGCCCGGTCGCGCCCTTTTGATCAGCGACCACAATGTTTTTTCCCGCTACGGCAATGCGGTCCTGCAATCCCTGGCTGCTGAAAAATGGCAGGTAAAAACCGCCCTCATAAAACCGGGTGAAGGTTCTAAAACAGTGACCGGCGCAAAACGCCTTTATGAAGCCTGCATTGATGCCGGGCTTGATCGCACTTCGCCTGTCATCGCCCTGGGGGGCGGCGTGATAGGGGACCTGGCCGGGTTTGTGGCCGCTACTTTCATGCGGGGCGTGCCCCTGATTATGCTGCCCACTTCCCTGCTGGCCCAGGTGGATAGCAGTGTGGGCGGCAAAGTGGCCGTTAACCATCCCCGCGGGAAAAATATGATCGGGGCCATCTACCCGCCCCGCCTGGTCCTGATTGATCCGCTGGTTTTAAAGACCCTGAACAACAGGCAGTTCAGGGCCGGAGCCGCCGAAGTTATAAAATACGGCATTATTGAAGACGAAACTTTTTTCACCCGGCTGGAGGAAAAAAGCGATCGGCTCCTGGCCCGGGACTCCGGTTTTTTGGCGGAAGCGGTAGCCGCTTCAGTCCGCTCCAAGGCCAGGGTGGTTGAAAAAGACGAATATGAGCAAGATTACAGGCGCATCTTAAATTTTGGACATACCATCGGCCATGCTCTGGAAGCGGCCACCGCATACCGTTATTACCTGCACGGCGAAGCGGTCCTGGTGGGCATGGTCCTCGCCGTTAAACTGGCTCAAAAACTTTCCTGCCTCGATGCGGGAACAGCCGGGCGGATCAACAGCCTCCTGGGCCGGTTGAGAATGAAAAAGCCGCCGCAAGGCTTGACGGCTGGAAAAGTAATCGATAAACTGGAGCATGATAAAAAACGCCTGAGAGGCGATCTGATCTTTGTCCTCCCGGACCGGATCGGTTCCGCCATGATGGTTCCTGTAAAAGATATGGAAATGATTGCCGGGGTTATTGAAACCTACCTTGAACCGGGCGGCTGAATGTAAGCAAAAAGGTACTGACATTTTCGACTTTCTCAGCTATACTGGACAGAGTCATATTTTAGATGCAACTTGCGAGTGGCGGCCTGCCGCTTTAACTGCCGCCTCTTCAAAGCAGGCGCAGTTAAGATCATAAAAAAATTACTTTAATAACCGGCGGGATGCTGCAACGGGAGGAGACAACCGGCCCGGCACCGGGCGCAGCCGGCCGGCCTTTTTGATGTGAATGGAGAGTGATGTGATTGAAAACAAATTTTAAACCGGGCCGCTTTTTAATCCTGGTTCTACTATGTTTGTTAATTATCTACTCCGGCTTCCACGCTTTTCAGAATGCAGCGGACAGGGAAGAGGGGATCAGGCGCGGCCTGGATATCGCCGGAGGGCTCTATGTGCTCATGGAAGCGGTCGAAACCGAAGGTCGCGAAGTTGATGACGATACCATCGACCGGGCTATCGCCGTGATCAGGAACAGGATTGATGAGCTGGGAGTGGCAGAACCGGTTATCGCCCCCCAGGGTGATGACCGGATCAGGATTGAACTGCCCGACCTGGATGATGTCGAAGAGGCCCGCGAGATTATTGGGAGAACGGCCATGCTGACTTTTGTTGGCCCCGACGGCGAAGAAATAGTGACCGGCGCCAACCTGGAAAGGGCCCGGGCTGAAAGGCAGCCGGAAGTTTCGCCCAATCCTTTTGTCAGCCTGGAGTTTGACAGAGAAGGAACCCGGCTTTTTGCCGAAGCTACCCAGAAATATTATGGAGAACCGATAGCGATCTACCTGGACGATGAAATAATATCCGAACCCGTAGTGAGGGCAATAATTACCGAAGGGCATGCAACCATTGAGGGCAACTTTGATTTTGAAGAAGCGTCGCAGCTGGCCCTGCTTTTGCGCAGCGGTTCCCTGCCCGTGGAATTGCGGGAACTTGAATCCCGCCTGGTTGGGCCAACTTTGGGCCAGAGAACGGAAGAAATTGCCGCTTATGCGGCGGCAGTGGGCCTGGCCCTGGTTTTCCTGTTCATGATTGCCTACTACCGCCTGGCCGGGATAATCGCCGGGATGGCCCTCATTTTTTACCTGTCCCTGGTTTTGTGGGCCCTGACTTACCTGCCTGCGACCCTGACATTGCCCGGTATTGCCGGTTTGATCCTTTCCATCGGTATGGCGGTTGACGCCAATGTGATTATTTTTGAAAGAATTAAAGACGAGTTGCGTTCCGGGCGGACTATGCGCAGCGCCATGGAAAGCGGCTTCAAGCGCGCCTTCCGGGCTATCCTCGATGCCAATGTAACCACCTTGATTGTTACCGTAGTCCTCTTTATGCTGGCCAGCGGCCCGGTCAGGGGATTTGCTGTAACCCTCTTCATCGGCATCATCTGCAGTATGTTTACGGCCATAGTGCTGACCCGGATTCTGATGCGCCTCGCTTTTAAATCCGGCCTGATCCAGAGCGGGGCTTACGTGGGGGTGAAGCTGTCATGATTGAATTTATCGGCAACCGCCGTAAGGCCTACCTGCTGTCGGCAGCGCTGATCCTGGCCGGTTTGTTTTCCCTGGCCATCTTTGGTTTAAACCTGGGCATCGATTTTACCGGTGGCACCGTGCTGCAGTTTACCCTGGGAGAAGATGTTTCTATGGATGAGGTAGATGAGGCCCTGGAACCCTTTGACGAACTGGAAGGCGCGGCCGTGCAGATGATCCAGGGCCGCGACCTGGCCGGTGACCCGACGGACGAAGGCTTGATCATCAGGGGACCTGTCATGTCCGAAGAACGGCGCGATGCCTTGATTAATGAATTCAGGGACCGTTTTCCGGAAATGACCGCCGACGATTTGCGGGTGGAAAGCGTCGGGGCGGTGATCGGGGCTGAGCTGACCCGCCAGGCTCTGTTATCGCTTTTTGTGGCCATTGTGGCTATGATCGCCTATATAACCTTCCGCTTTGAGTTCAAGTTTGCCCTGGCCACCATAACCGCCCTTTTGCATAATGTGCTTATTGTGGTGGGCATTTTTTCCATCCTCCAGATGGAGATTAATGTTCCTTTTGTGGCGGCTATTCTCACTGTTTTTGGCTACTCCGTCAATGATACTATTGTGATCATGGACCGGATCCGCGAAAATATTAAATACAGGAAAAAAGACGAGTATGTCGAAGTAGTCAACGAGAGCATCAACCAGAACCTGGTCAGGTCGATCAATACCTCCCTGACCACCCTGCTCGTGCTCGTTTCCCTGCTGTTTGGCTTTAATTACTATATCGGCAGCCTGGACTTGATCGTCTTTGTGGTAGCCCTGATCCTGGGAGTATTAGTCGGCACTTATTCATCGATATTTATCGCCAGCCCCCTGTGGCTGAACCTGCAGGATGTTAATTTAAGTTTAAACCGCCGCCGGAAAGCGGCATAAATTCAATAGTTCAGGGATCCGGCCCTTTCTTCAGGGACCGCCTGCCGGGCCTGCCTGGAAGGGCCGGACCTATAATAATGCTCTGTAAGCCGCCGGCGGAAGGGATAAGCTGATGAGTTCTTTCTATTTAATCTTGGCCCTGGTTTTCAGTTTGATCATTGCCGTCGTGGCTGTAGCCAATACGGAACCGGTGACTGTAAATTACCTTTTTGGCCGGGCTAACGTTTCCTTGATCATACTAATTCTTGGTTCGGCTTTTACCGGGGCCCTGGTTATGGGTCTGATCAGCCTTTTTCGCAGCATCCGCTCTGCCCTGGCATTCCGCCAGGTAAAACATGAAAAACAAGCCCTGCAGAAACAGATCAAGGAGCTCGAGGAAGAAAAGGTTTTCCTGGAAGCTGAACTGAACAAGGCCCTCTCCGTTCCGGCAGAGCCTGAAGAAAAAAGATTGCAGTTAGAAGAAGAAGCGGAAGAAGAGCAAGGTGGCGATCAGGAAGTGGATGAGGATTTTAATGAGCCTGAACGGTAAACAGTGGGTATTCCCGGAGCATGACCGCGAGACTGTAAATAAAATAGCGACAACCCCTGGTTTTAGCCCTGCCCTGGCAAGCCTGCTTGTCAACCGCGGCATTACCGATCCCGGAGAGGCCCGGGCTTTTTTATGCCCTTCACTGGACCAGCTTCATTCCCCCTGGGAAATGGCGGGGATGCAAAGCGCAATCGATCGCCTTCTCAAAGCCCTGGAAGACAAAGAGAAAATAATCATTCACGGCGATTATGATGCCGACGGGATTGCCGCTTCGGCGATCATGGTCGAGGGTCTGCGCCGCCTGGGCGGCGATGTAGGCTATTATCTGCCCAGCCGTTTTGGCGAGGGTTACGGCCTGCATATTGAACCGCTGATGCAGTTCAAAGCAGAAGGGGCAGGCCTGGTGGTTACCGTTGATTGCGGCATAAATGCGGTGGAAGAACTGCAGTGGGCCGCGGAAAACGGGCTTGATATCATTGTTACCGATCATCACCAGCCTCTTGCCGCCATTGGGGGTGCGGTGGCCGCCGTCAATCCTCTCCAGGAAGGCTGCCCCTATCCCTTCAAAGAACTATCCGGGGCCGGTATCGCCTTCAAAGTAGTAACCGCCCTGATGGAAAAACTTGATCAGCCTTTTCCCGAAGATCTGCTCGATCTGGCGGCCCTGGGCACCGTGGCTGATGTGGTTCCCCTGCTCGGGGAAAACAGGGTTATAGTCTATTATGGCCTGCAGGTACTGCGCCGTATGCGCAGAGTGGGTTTTAAAGCCCTGAGTGAAGCGGTCAACCTGGACGAGCAAAAAATAACCAGCACCGCCCTCTCGTTTGTCCTGGCCCCGGCCATTAATGCAGCCGGAAGGATGGGAGAGGCCCTACCGGCTGCGGAGCTGCTGCTGGAAGAGGAACCTTCCCGGGCTCAAACCCTGGCCGAAACCCTGCACCGGGCCAACCAGCTCCGGCGCAGCACGGAACAGAATATCCTCCTGGAAGCGGAAGAAGCGGCAATCAAGATGATTTCTGAAGGCAACCAGAAGATAATCACCCTGGCCGGGGCGGGCTGGCACCATGGTGTAATCGGCATCGTCGCTTCCAGGCTGGTAGAGAAGTATAACCGCCCCTTTTGCCTGATTGCCCTGGAAGGCGAGGAAGGACGGGGTTCGGCCCGCAGCGTGCCCGGTTTTGATATAACGGCGGCCCTTGCGGACTGCTCTTCAAACCTGGAAAGGTTTGGCGGCCATGAACAGGCAGCGGGCTTTACAGTCCGGGCCGACCGGGTTGAGGCCCTCAGGGAATGCCTGAATCGCTTTGCCGGCCTTAACCTGGAGGACAGCGACCTGAAACCGCGCCTCTTGATCGAAGCCGAACTGGATGACAGGGAAATACATTTTGATTTGACCGCCCGCCTGGAACAACTGCAGCCTTTCGGCACCGCCAATCCTGCCCCGCTTTTTGCCAGCAGTAACTGGGAAATCCAGTCCTGGCGCCTGGTGGGGGCCGATCGGAAGCATCTAAAGTTGTGGCTTAAAAAAGACAGTCGCAGCCTTGATCCAATTGTATTTGGAGGATCGTCACTCGAAGCGAAGCTGGAAAAAGGGCGCCGGGTCGATCTGGCTCTTAAATTAAAAGAGGGTTATTTCAGGGAACAGAAAACCCTCGAAGCGGAGGTAAAAGATCTCCGCTACAATGACAGTTATAAATCGGGTTGCCTGGAAGTAATCGATCAGCGCGGCTGCAAAGACCGGCTGACCATTGCCGGCGAAATCCTGGACCGGCAGGGAAATAACAGTATTGTATTTGCTTCCACTGCGGCCCGCTCGGAAAAACTGAAGAAAGCCGCTTTTCTGCAGGCCCCACCCCACTTTATTACCAGCGGGTCTTTTAACGGCCCCGCCAACCCGCCGGCTGCCGGCGGTCCGATCCTGCTTTATGACCTGCCTTTGCATGAAGATATCCTGCGGCATGTATTCAGCAGGGCTGCCAGGGGAAAACCGGTCCCGGTCTATCTTTTATACAACCGTGAAGATTTAAAGCGTAACCGGCAGCTGCTTGACCTGTCCCTGCCCTCGGCGCAGGACCTGGAGCAGATTGCCCGGGCGATAATTGATAACCCCGGGGCGGTTAACAGCGCGAATTTCCCCGCTCCGTACGCCGGCAAGCTTGGTTTTAAGCCCGCCCCCAGCTACTGGGAGAGGACCGCCAGGATTATGAATGAAATCGGTCTCATTGCTGATGATGCTCTGACCAGGCAGGGTCCGGAGTTAATGGCTGTCTGGCCCTCCTGCCTGAATGATTCGCCCACCTACTGCTCTGCCATGGAGCTGCGTGAGCAGTGCGAAACCTTTCAAAGAAAACTGCTTGAAGCAGCGCCGGAGGAAATAGCTTCTATTTTAGGTGATCTTGCCGCCGATTAAAGCCACCCTGTAGAAATTAAAGCCTTTTTTTAGTATTATAGACATGATTACCAAAAACATTTCCCGGGGAATGGATCCTATGGCGGTTAAAGAGAAAAAGCTCAATGAATTGAAAAAAAGAATCCAGCGCTACTATCCGGACCTGGAGGACTGGGAACTGGTCGAACAGGCTTATAACTTTTCGGTGCAGGCCCATTCCGGCCAGCTTCGCGAATCGGGCGAATCTTATATCACCCATCCGCTGGGGGTAGCGCTGATCCTGACCGAACTGGAACTGGACCTGGTTACAATAGTGGCCGGGCTGCTCCATGATGTGGTCGAAGATACTCCGGTCACCCTGGATCAGATCCAGGATCAATTCGGAGAAGAAGTAGCCGCCCTGGTGGACGGGGTAACCAAGCTGAGCCGCCTCGATTTCACCTCCAAGGAAGAGCAGCAGGCGGAAACCCTGCGCAAGATGTTTATCGCCATGGCCCAGGATATCCGGGTGGTTCTGATCAAGCTGGCCGACCGGACCCATAACCTGAGGACGCTCCGCTACCTGAATACCCACAAGCAAAAAGAAATCGCCCGGGAAACTATAGAAATATATTCGCCCCTGGCTCATCGGCTGGGAATTTACATGATCAAATGGGAGCTCGAAGACCTCGCCTTTCGCTACCTTCAGCCCGATGATTATTTCGAGCTGGTGGATAAGCTGGCCAAGAAGAGGCGGGAGCGCGAAAAATTTATTAACCGGATCATCTGGATTCTGCAGGATTACATCTCTGAGGCCAATATCGAAGCGGAAATACAGGGCCGTCCCAAGCACCTCTACAGCATTTATAACAAGATGAAGTCCCAGGGTAAGGACCTGAGCGAGATTTACGACCTGACCGCGATCCGGATAATTGTGGACACCGTCAAGGATTGCTATCATACTTTAGGCATTGTCCACACCATCTGGAAGCCCATTCCGGGCCGTTTCAAAGACTTTATCGCCATGCCCAAGCCCAACATGTACCAATCATTGCATACCACCGTTTTTGCCGCTGAGAACGAACTGGCCGAGATCCAGATCAGGACCTGGGACATGCACCGCACCGCCGAATACGGAATCGCCGCCCACTGGCGCTACAAAGAAAATGTAAGAGAAACAGAAACACCGGACGAAAAGCTGACCTGGCTGCGCCAGCTTCTGGAGTGGCAGCATGATTACCGCGATGCCCGCGATTTTATCAAAGACCTGAAAGGAGAGCTGTTCACCGATGAGGGCTTTGTCTTTACTCCCAAGGGAGATGTAATCGATCTCCCGGCCGGGTCGGTTACCTTGGATTTTGCCTATAAAATCCATACCGATGTTGGCAACCACTGCACCGGAGCCAAGGTCAACGGGCGCCTGGTGCCCCTGGATTACCAGCTAAAAACCGGGGATATGGTCGAAGTAGTTACCTCGAAACAGGGATCGCCAAGCCGGGACTGGCTCAAGTTTGTCAAAACCTCCCACGCCAAGAACAAGATCCGCAACTGGTTTAAAAAAGAACGGCGGGAAGAGAATATCGAGAAGGGCCGGGAGATGCTGGAAAGAGAGATCCGGCGTATCAATGTAGAGCAGCGAATTTCTTTAAAAAGCGACCTGCTTGAAGAAGCCGGGCGGAGTTTCAATATCCTGACCGTGGAAGACCTCTACGCTGCCATCGGCTACGGGGGCATTTCAGTCAACCAGGTTATCAGCCGCCTGCGGGAAGAATACAAGCGCAAGTACGGGGAAGAAGAGAAAGAAAAATCAACGCCTGACGTCAAGCCGGTCAAGCGGCCCAAGCATCAATCGGTGGGCATATCAATCCAGGGCATGGAAGGCCTCCTGGTCCGGGTGGCCCGCTGCTGCAATCCGGTGCCGGGCGATGATATTATCGGCTTTATTACCCGCGGCCGCGGCGTGTCGGTGCACAGGCGGGACTGCCCCAACCTGGCCCAGAAAACGTCCGAAAAAGGCCGGTTCCTGGAGGCTTCATGGGCAGGAGAACCGGAGGCGTCATACCCGGTGGAGGTTGAAATCACTGCTGAAGATCGTAAAAACCTCCTGGCCGACATCATGTCTTCAGTAAACGAAAGTAAAGTCGACATTACGGCGGTCAATGCCAGGGCCGATAAAAATAACCTGGCTACTATTTACCTGACCATGGTGGTAAGAGATCAGGCCCACCTGGATCAAATCATGGCAAAAATAAAGAAGATTAAAGAAGTATACGAAGTTCGTCGTTATGTGTACGGATCAAACAATTAAGGACCGGTTTTTCAGGCGCCGCCTTTTGCTCTCGTTTAAACAATTAAGCGAGCATAGTGAAGCTGTTCATGAAAAAGCCAGTCTGGACAAATCAGGGGAGGTGCCAGATGAGGGCAGTGGTTCAAAGAGTGCGCCGGGCGCACGTAGAAGTGGGTGGCGAAAAAGTGGGGGAAATAGGGCCCGGCATGGTGGTTTTTTTGGGAGTCGGCCGCGAAGACTCCGAAAAAGACAATGACTACCTGGCTTCCAAAATAGCCGGCCTGCGGATTTTTGAAGATAATGAGGGCTTGATGAACCTTTCGGTCCGGGAATGCGGTGGAGGGGTTCTGTGTATCTCCCAGTTTACCCTTTACGGCGATTGCCGCAAGGGACGCCGTCCCGGTTTTTCAGCAGCAGCGCCTCCGGAGCAGGCGCAGCGATTATACAATGATTTTTGTGACCGCCTCAGGGGCTTCGGCCTCAAGGTTGCTACAGGGCAGTTCCAGGAACATATGCGCATCCTGGTCGATAATGACGGTCCGGTAACGATGCTCCTTGACAGCAAGAAGCAATTTTAGGAAAATTACCAGGTAGGCCTGGTCCGCTCTTGAAGCGCTGCAGCAACAGTGCCAGGGTAGCTGAAGAGCCAGGCCGTGATTTTAAAACAGGCAATTACATTTATTTATTGGTGGAGAGGAGCTAGAGAATGAAATATAAGGCACCGCGCGGGACACGAGATATATTACCGGAAGAAGCAAAAAAGTGGCATTACCTCGAATCAATGTTTATGAAGTTTTGCGACCTTTATGGCTTCGGTGAAATCAGGACACCCATGTTTGAACAAACCGAGCTATTTGCCCGCAGTGTTGGCGAAGACAGCGATATTGTTTCCAAGGAAATGTATACCTTTAAGGATCGCAGCGGGCGCGATCTGACCCTGCGCCCGGAGCTGACCGCTGCCGTGGCCAGGGCTTACCTGGAGCACAACCTGGGGGAAAAACCCCAGCCGATCAAGCTCTATTACAGCGGCCCCATGTTTCGTTATGATCGTCCCCAGGCCGGCCGTTATCGCCAGTTTAACCAGTTTGGCCTGGAAATTTTCGGATCTGAACATGCCGCTGCCGATGTGGAAGTAATATCGTTTTGCTACAATTTTTTCAGAGCCCTGCATATTGAAAATATCTCTATCGAAATCAACAGCGTCGGTTGTCCGGCCTGTCGGCCCCGGTACAGGGAGAACCTGGTGCCGTACCTGGAAAACCTGGAAAACGGCCTCTGCGATGACTGCCGCAACCGCTATAAAAACAATCCCCTGAGGGTCCTGGATTGCAAGCAAGAAAGCTGCCGGGAACAGGTTAAAGATGCGCCCCGCCTGGTCGATCACCTCTGCCCGGATTGCGCCACTAATTTTGAAACCGTAATAAGTCTGCTTACCAGGTTGAATATACCTTATAACCTTAACCCCAACCTGGTCCGGGGTCTTGATTATTACACCCGCACAGCATTTGAAATCAGCGCCGGAGGCGCCGGGGCCCAGGCCTCGTTAT
Source organism: Syntrophomonadaceae bacterium (assembly GCA_003553895.1). Lineage (GTDB taxonomy): Bacteria > Bacillota > Dethiobacteria > DTU022 > DTU022 > B1SED10-74M. The sequence goes on from PWFM01000039.1 coordinate 28,952, forward strand.
GCGGCGGGGGGCGTTATGATCACCTGGTTGAGCATATCGGCGGGCCCCAGGTGCCCGGTGTAGGAGTAGCTTTTGGCGTGGAGCGGATTATGCTGGCCATGGAGTGGGATAAAATCAAAGCCGAGCCCGGTTTGCCCGTATTCATTGCCACTGCCGGCAGCGGGCTGGAAGGAGAAGCCCTGGCCCTGGCGGCCGAACTGCGCAGCGGGGATGTGCCCGCAGAAACCGATTTGCTTGCAAGAAGCCTGAAAGGGCAGATGAAGTACTCCGGGCGGCGGGGTTTCAGCCGGGTGGTAATTATTGGGGAAAAAGAAATAGAACAGGGCCTTGTAACCCTGCGGGATATGGAAAGCGGGGAGCAAAAAGAAATGCCCCGCCGGTCTCTTCTGGATCAACTAACCGGCAAAGCCCCGGTGCCGGGTCCGGCCGAAGAAGAGGGCGGGCCGCTGGACGAGGCGGAAGTGATTATGCCCGGGCGGCCGGGCAGCCATATAGAGGAGGCCCAAAAAACGCATTACTGCGGCAAACTGGACGCCGGACATGTAAATAAAGAAGTGGCCCTTGCCGGCTGGGTAGGTAAGCGCCGCGATCACGGCGGTTTGATTTTTATCGACCTGCGCGATCGCAGCGGCCAGGTGCAGCTGGTTTTTGATCAGCGCCAGGGAAAAGGCCTTTTTCAGCAGGCCGAAAGCCTGCGCAGCGAGTATGTGGTGGCTGTAAAAGGAGAGGTCCTGCGCCGGTCTCCCGAGACCGTTAACCCTTCCCTGCCTACCGGTGAAATTGAAGTCCGGGTTACGGCAATGGAGATTTTAAACAGTTCGAGAACCCCTCCTTTCTATATCGAAGATAATCTTAATGTAGATGAAAACCTGCGCCTGCGTTACCGCTACCTCGATTTAAGGCGACCGGAAATGTTGAAGCGCCTTCAACTGCGCCACCGGGCAGTAAAAATGATCCGCGATTACATGGATCGCTACGATTTCCTGGAAGTGGAGACCCCGGTGCTGACCCGCAGCACCCCCGAAGGGGCCAGGGACTTTTTAGTCCCGAGCAGGGTGCAGGGTGGCGAGTTTTATGCCCTGCCTCAGTCGCCCCAGCTTTTCAAGCAGCTGCTCATGGTCAGCGGAATTGAACGCTATTTCCAGATCGTGCGCTGTTTCCGGGATGAAGATTTAAGGGCCGATCGGCAGCCCGAATTTACCCAGGTTGATATTGAAACCTCTTTTTTCAGCGCCGAAAACCTTTTTGCCCTTACCGAAGGTTTGGTGGCCGAGCTCTGGGAAAAAATCCACGGGCGGGAAATTAAGCGTCCCTTTGTCCGTATTCCTTACCGGGAAGCGATGAACCGGTTTGGCACTGACAAGCCCGATCTGCGATATACAATGGAACTGGCAGACCTGGAGGAGCCGGCCGGAAAAAGCGAGTTTAAAGTTTTTAAAACGGCCCTGGAAGACGGTGGAGCAGTCAAGGGCCTGCGCATCCCGGGCGGAAAACGTCTCAGCCGTAAAGACCTGGATGATCTGACCCTGCAGGCCCGCCAGCTGGGGGCCAGAGGCCTGGCCTGGGCTTATGTAGAAGAGGAAGGCTGGCGTTCACCGATCAGCAAATTTTTTAGTGAAGAGCTGATCGAAGAGATTAATATAAAGATGAGGGCTGAACCCGGCGATGTCCTGCTTTTTGTAGCCGACCGGTGGCATACAGCCTGCACTGTCCTGGGGCACCTGCGCTCTAAGTTTGCCCCGGCCGATCTTCCTGAAGAGCCGCACTTCTTGTGGGTGGTTGATTTCCCCCTCTTTCACTATAATGAAGAGGAACAGCGTTATGATTCTGATCATCACCCCTTTACAGCCCCCCGGCCTGAAGACATGGACCTCCTGGAAAAAGAGCCCCTTTCCGTCCGGGCCCGCGCTTACGACCTGGTCCTCAACGGTGTGGAAATTGGAGGCGGCAGCATGCGTATTCACGATGCCGCCACCCAGGCTAAGATATTTGGCCTGCTGGGGCTTTCAGAAGAGGAGAGCAGGGAGAAATTTGGCTTCTTATTGGAGGCCCTGTCATATGGCGCTCCGCCGCATGGCGGGATAGCGCTGGGCCTGGATCGCCTGGCCGCCCTTTTAAGCGGTGACGATTCAATCCGCCAGGTAATCCCCTTTCCAAAAACAGCTACCGCCAGCTGCCTGATGACCGGGGCCCCTTCCCTTGTTTCCGAAAAACAGCTGGAGGAGTTGGGAATAAAAATGGCGCCGGAAAAAGAAGATAAGTGAATAAAAATTCAAACCGGGGAGATTTACGGGCCGGTTTTGCCTGCAGAATAATCAACTGCCGGTTTTGAGCGTCTTGCCAGTTGACCGTTTTTGTGCTATGATTCAATTGCAAAAAGCAAGTATACATGGGCGTGACCCTGCTGTGTTCGTGACAGCCGATTAAGTTTTGAGCCAACATTGATCAGACGGGAGCCCGGCCTTCAGTTGTGGCGCAGATGCCTTTGCAAAGAGGACCTGTAAAGCAGCTGAGAGGGCACCCACCTTTTGGGGGAACTGTTCAAAACCAACGGCCCACGGCATGGCGGGGTTTTTTTATGCCTTTCTAAGTGCTATAATAAAATTTGTTTGGCCGTTGATTACATGCTGCGGGGAGTTGGGAGCATTGACCATACAAGAATTGACCCGTTCGATCAGCAGAGAACTGGCAGCCGGGGTCCATCCCGGCGACCTGCTGGATCAAATCGAAGACCTGGAAATCGAAGAAAAAGTTGGTCTGATGCAGGAATTATCCAGCGAAGACGCCTCCCTGATCCTGCAGGAGATGGAGGATTTTGAACAGGCAGAAATCATCCGGCACCTGGACCGGGACCGGGTCAGGGAAATCCTGACCAACCTCGCTTCCGATGATGCTGCCGATGTTCTTGGAAAGTTAACGCCGGAAGAAACAGAAGAAATGCTCCAGCTGATTGATGAGGAAGAACCGGCCGATTTTGGCAGCCTGTTAAAATATCCTGAAGATAGCGCCGGCGGTATTATGACTACCGAGTTTATATCCCTGCCGGCCGATATTCCTGTTGAAGACGCTATCCAGCGCTTAAGAGAGATTGCCCCCGAGGCCGAAACGATTTATTATGTCTATGTCGTCGACCAGGAGGGGCAGCTGATCGGGGTCCTCTCCTTAAGGGACTTGATCGCCGCCTCGGACGGCACCCTGCTAAAATCAATCATGCGCAGCAATGTCATTAACGTCAATGCCGCCCTGGACCAGGAAGAGGTAGCCCGGATTGTTTCTAAATACGACCTGCTTGCCGTTCCGGTGGTAGATGATCGGAACCGGCTGCTCGGTATTATCACGGTTGACGATGTTATCGATGTTATGGAGCAGGAGGCCACAGAAGACATTTACCGTCTGGCCGGGGCCAGTAAGGTAGTGGATATGGAGCTCACAGAAGCTCCCGTCAGCAAGGTTGTCCGCCTCCGCCTGCCCTGGCTTTTTATCAGCATGGTCGGCGGTTTCATTTCCGGCAGCGTAATCGGGGGCTATGAAAGCACCCTGGAAGCGATCGTGGTCCTGGCGGTATTTATCCCCGTGATCATGGACATGGGGGGCAATGTAGGGACCCAGTCTTCCACCATATTTGTTCGCGGTATTGCCACCGGGGAAATAGACCAGGCTGAAATGTGGCCCTATTTTTTCCGGGAAATCAGGATCGGCCTGACCCTGGGGATAATATGCGGGGCTATTATATCAGTAGCCGCCTTTATATGGCAGGGCAACCCCTACCTGGGCCTGGTTGTGGGCATTTCCATGTTGGGCACGATCAGCGTGGCCGCTTTAATCGGAACCCTGGTTCCCCTGATCTGCAGTAAAAACAACATTGATCCGGCTATTACAGCCGGCCCCTTTGTTACCACCATCAAAGATGTTACCGGCCTGATGATCTATTTCGTTATCGCCACTACTTTCCTTGAATACCTGCGTTAGCTGCTTTTTATTAAACGTGCACCACTGTCTCTGCCGTTCAGCTTATCTTCCGTGCAAATTTTGCTTACTGCGCACGATGTTCCTTTCTTCTATGATCCGCTTCATCAAAGTATTTGTTATATTTGTAGTTTTGCATGTACTCCCAATAAGCTCCTTCAGTATTTATTTTCTTTGTTTGCAACCAGGCCACTTCATCTCTAGCCTCGTTGCTGTTCTTGCTCTAAATATATTTATCAAACCACGCTGTTTGCTGGAGTTATGGGCGGCGAAAACTGCGGGCTGATGAAGATCCTGCTGTCAACCATATAATGGAAATATGGGCCCCTGCTTGGCTAAAATTACTATCAATTTCCTCTTTTTTTTATTTTTTTTGCTTTTTTAGCAGGAGAATGCAAATAAGGGTTGAAATATAGAGGAAAGTGGTGTAAAGTGGTGTAAAGTGGTTGTAAATCTCCCAGATGGGGGCGAACACATGTTCACAGGCGAATTTCACCATACGCTGGATGGAAAGGGGAGAGTGATTATCCCTTCTCGCTTGAGGGAAGGTCTTGGTGAGCGCTTTGTGATTACCCGCGGACTGGATCATTGTCTTTTTGTCTACCCCAACTCCGAATGGGTGCGCCTGGAACAGAAACTGAAGCAGCTGCCTTTTACCAGGAAAGATTCAAGGGCTTTTACGCGACTGTTTTTTTCCGGGGCTATGGAAGTGGAGGCCGACAGGCAGGGACGGGTCTTGATACCACAAAACCTGCGGGAATACGCCGGTATTGATAAAGAGGTTATGGTTATCGGCGTATCAAACCGGGTCGAAATCTGGAGTGAACCGGCCTGGAGGGAATACTTTGGCCAGGCGGATGAAAACTATGAAGAGCTGGCCGAGAAAATGGGCGATTTTGACCTTTAAGAGGGCTTTTTAATAGAAAGTGGTGCTTAAAGATGGTTGAACTGCACCTGCCGGTTATGGAAAAAGAAGTGCTTGCCCACCTGGTCCACCACCGTGATGGGGTCTATGTTGACGCCACTGTAGGCGACGGAGGCCATGCGGAAGCAATCTGCCGCAGCATTGCCCCGGAAGGGCAGTTAGTCGGGCTGGACTGGGACGAAGCGGCCCTGGAACGGGCCCGGGAAAGACTGGCCGGGTCTTCCGGACAGGTGAAGCTGGTTCACGCCGATTATACAGACATTGAAACTGTGCTGGGCGAAGCAGGGTTTTCCGGGGTTGACGGTATCCTGATCGATCTCGGGGCGTCGACCTTGCAGTTAATGGATCCGGAAAGAGGTTTTTCTTTTCACCAGGGCGGAGACCTGGATATGCGCATGGATCGCCGCCTGCCGGTTACAGCAAAAGAGATAATCAACACATACAGCGCCGCCGACCTGGCCGGGATATTTTATAAATTCGGCGAAGAGCGCTGGTCAAAACGGATTGCGGCCCGGATCCTGCAGGAACGGGAGCAGGCCGGCCCCATTACCGACAGCGCCCAACTGGCCGAAGTGGTTAAAGAAGCGATTCCCGCCCGCTACCGGCGCAGCGGAGGCCATCCTGCCCGCAGGGTGTTCCAGGCTTTGCGCCTTGCCGTTAACCGGGAGCTGGATAACCTGGAGCAGGTTTTGCCCCAGGCAGTGAGATGCCTGGCCCCTGGCGGGCGCCTTTGCATCATAGCCTATCATTCGCTGGAAGACCGGCTGGTAAAAAATTATTTTCGGAGCCGGACCGGACAGTGCAGCTGCCCGCCCGGAAAACCGTGTGTATGCGATAAGAAAGCAGAGTTAAAAATTCTCACCTCAAAAGCGGTTAAGCCTTCAAAAGAAGAGGTAACCGCCAATCCACGGGCCCGCAGCGCCCGCCTGAGAGCCGCAGAACGCCTGGCTAACCAGGGACGGAAAGAAGGTGAATAAAGATGCAGCAGGCCACAAAAGTATCTAAAGTTAACCGGCCGGTTTCTCCCCCTCAACCTACCAGGGAACATATCCCGGGAGCACAGCCGGCCCGCTGGCTAAAAAAGGTCAAACTGCTCGCCATTGCCCTGACCTGTTTTATGCTCAGCCTGGTCGTAATAGCGCAGTATTCATCACTGGTGATCATGAACCACCACCTGGGGAGCGCCCGGTCCGAACTGGCAGAGGCCAGGGAATCTGTCCGGTCCCTGGAGCTGGAAGCAGCCCGGCTTGGTTCGATCAGCCGGATCGATGAAATCGCCAGGGAAGAGCTGGGGATGATTGAACCGGAAGCGGCCCAGCTCCAGGTTATAAGCGCTTCGCAGAGGGAAAGATCTCAGCCGGGGGAGGGAGCTGAATGGCTAATTTTACCGTTAAACGGACCACAATCAGGCGAAGGCTGATCCTGGTTTTTGTCCTGACTGTCCTTGCCACCTTGCTTTTAATTAGCCGTTTGGCCTGGATCCAGATAGTCCAGGCGGACCAGTTATATGAACAGGCCTGGGAGCAGTGGAATCATATTGTGCCGGTGCAGACCGCCCGCGGTTCCATCTATGATCGCCATGGGAACCTGCTGGCCGGAAGCGTTACCGCAGATACGATTGCCGCTATTCCAAACCAGATCGACAACCCGGAGGAAGTGGCCGGGGCGCTGGCCCCGATCCTGGAGATGGATGAAGCCAGAATCAGGGAGCTCATAACCATGGATTACAGTTCAATTTATATCAAGCGGCGGGTTCCCGCCGATATGTCCAAGATGATCCGGGAAATGAATATTCCGGGAATAGTCTTTTTTCCCGAGGAAAAAAGAAATTATCCGGGCGAACAGCTGGCCTCGCAACTACTCGGCTTTGTCGGAATGGACCAGGGCCTGGCCGGGCTGGAGCACTACTATGAAGAATACCTGAGGGGGGCGGAAAGTAACCTGCTCTACCCGGCCGATGAAAGAGGCCGGCAGCTGCCGCATCACTTTAACCGCTTTGCGCCCCTGCCGGAAAACTATGATCTGCGCCTGACTATTGATGAAAGTATCCAGCATATTGTCGAAAAGGAGCTGGCCGTAATCATGGAGCAGGCAGCTCCCCGGCAGGCCGTGGCGGTGGCCGTAGACCCCCATAGCGGGGCGGTGCTGGCCGCGGCTTCCAAGCCGGATTATAACCCGGGAGAATATGATAGTTTTGATCCCGATAGCTGGTCTTTACCTGTTTTCAGCTCTTCCTTTGAACCGGGATCAACTTTTAAAATGGTGACCCTGGCGGCCCTGGTTGAAGAGGGGCTTTTCGAACCCGACCAGGAATTCCACTGCCCCGGTTACGCCACCGTGGGGGGACGGAGAATTAATTGTTGGACTTCAAGCCGCGGCGGGCACGGGGATATCAGCTATTATGAGGCCGTAGGCGGATCCTGTAACCCGGCTTTTATCGAACTTGGTGAAACCCTGGGCAAAGAAAAATTGTTTCATTATATAGAAGGCTTTGGTTTTGGCCGTCAAACCGGGGTTGATTACCCCGGCGAAAGCAGCGGTGTTATTTTTGAGCTTGATCAGATCGGGCCCCAGGAGCTGGCCACCTCTTCTTTCGGGCAGGGCATCTCGGTTACGCCTATTCAGCAGGCTATGTCCACTGCGGCCATGGTCAACGGCGGCTACCTGTTTAAGCCCTACCTGGTGGAAGAAATAGTTGACCAGGACGGAGAAACTTACATTAAAAGGGAACCGGAAATGATCAGGCAGGTTGTCTCGGAAGAAACCTCTGCCCAGTTGATCGATTTGATGGAAAGCGTGATTTTGGAGGGCACCGGGACGACGGCCGCCCTGGAAAACTACCGGGTAGCCGGCAAAACGGGGACGGCAGAAAAAATTGACGACGAGGGTACTTACCGGTCTGATGAATTTATTTATTCCCTGGCCGGTTTTGCCCCGGTTGAAGACCCGAAAATTGTGCTTTACGTGGCTGTTGACGGGGTAACCAGGGGGCCGCGTTTTGGATCGCAGACCAGCGCGCCCCTGTTCAGGAGAATCATGGAAGACACCTTAAACTACCTGCAGGTTTCTCCATCGAAACAACCGCCGGAAGAGGTAGACCCGGAAGAGTAAGCGGGCGCGGTTTGGAAGGAGTTGCAAGCGATGAAGTTCAGGGCATCTGAAATAATTGAAGCCTGCCGGGGCCGGCTGCTCCGGGGCAGCCCCGGACAACCTGTGTATGGCGCGGCCATCGATTCCAGGGAAGTTAAAAAGGGCGACCTGTTTATTCCCTTTGCCGGAGAGCGGACTGATGGGCACATGTTTATAAAACAGGCCGCCGAAAAAGGCGCAGCCGGCGCTTTCCACCTCCTCGACCGGAAGCCCGATCCCACCCTGCCGGAAGATTTTCTGCTGATCGGGGTGGAAGACACTTTGGATGCCCTGCAGCAGCTGGCTGCAGTTTACCGCAAACGTTTTTCATTGACTGTGGTTGGCATTACCGGCAGCAGCGGTAAGACCACTACCAAAGATTTTATAGCCGGAGTCCTCTCCGCCAAATACAATACCCTGAAAACAACAGGCAACCTGAACAATGAAATTGGTTTGCCTTTAACCATATTGCAGCTGGAAGAAAGCCACCAGGTGGCGGTCCTGGAAATGGGCATGAGCGCCGGTGGCGAAATCAGGACCTTATGTGAAATTGGCGATCCTTCAATTGGCGTTTTGACCAACATAGGGGAGGCCCATATTGAACTGCTTGGCTCCATTGAAGCCATAGCGGCAGCGAAAGGAGAATTGCTAGATTACCTCGGCTCAGGCGGGGTAGCCGTTTTAAACGGCGATGATCCCCGCCTCCTAAGTTTGGGAAAACGCTTCCCGGGAAAAGCACATTACTATGGCTTTAACCAGGGCGATATAAAAGGCTTGCAGTTGTCTCAAAGGGGAGAGAAAAGCTTTTTCCGGGCGCGTTTTCCCAATAATAAAGAGGAGTGGTTTGAATCACCACTACCTGGACGGGAGTCGGTCAGTAATGCCCTGGCGGCTCTTACCGTCGGATATATCCTTGAACTGAGCCTGCCGGAAATGCAAAAAGGGCTTAAAGCAGCCCGGTTAACGGCGGGCCGGTTCCAGGTTCTGCGCAACCGGCACGGAACCGGGATTATTGATGACTCATATAATGCCAATCCCAGTTCGGTCAGGGCAGCTTTACGGCTGCTCTCTGAACTTGGAGGAGAGAAAACCTTGGCCGTGCTTGGTGATATGCTTGAACTGGGCCCCGGCGCCGGGGAAGCCCACTTTTCCTGCGGCCGGTATGCCGCCGAATGCGGTGTTGACTGTCTTGTTACCGTTGGCGAACTGGCCCGCGGATTTGCCGAAGGGGCCCGCAGCGCCGGTTTAGAGGCCCGGACCTGTGAAGATCACGATCAGGCCCTGGCGGTCCTGGCCGGGATGGATCTCGATGAAAACTGGTTTGTCCT